>JACMMN010000387.1 GCA_014379075.1 Pyrinomonadaceae bacterium
GTTGTCGCGGCGTCGGTTGTCACGATGACCTTGGCGTCGAGCGACGAGCCGATCTGTTTGTCGTTGCGGGCCGTTTCGAGAGCTTTCAAAACTTCGTCGCGGATCGAGAAAATTCGTTCCCAACTATTCAGCAAAGCCGAATCGACTTCCGCGACGGATTTTGGAAATTCAGCCAAATGTACCGACGCGAGCTTTTGATGCGGAAGGTTTTCCCACGCTTCATCCGACGTAAAAACGAGCATCGGCGACATCAGCCGGCAAAGAGTTTCTGTTATCCGATACAAAGCCGACTGAGCCGAACGCCTCTCCAACGATTTCGGAGCGAAGATATAGAGTCTGTCCTTAATAATATCGAAATAACGAGCCGACAAAGTAACCGTGCAAAACTGGTAGAGAGCGGAATAAGCGGCTTGGAAATCATACGATTCGTAGCCTTTTAAGACTTTGGTCGTTAGATCATCAAGACTCCCGAGCGCCCAGCGGTCGATCTCGAGCATCTCATTTTCACTAACTGAATCCGTTTCGTAGTTAAAGCCATCAAGATTGCCGAGCGCGTAACGAAGCGTGTTGCGAAATTTGCGATAGGCATCGACGATACGGAGAAGTATCTCATCCGAGCAGCGCATGTCCTGCGTATAATCGACCGCCGCCGCCCACAATCGCACGATCTCCGCACCTGATTTTTCGACGATCTCATTCGGCGAGATCGCGTTACCGGCGGATTTATGCATCTGCTTGCCGTCACCATCGACCACCCAGCCGTGCGTGATCACCTGTTTGTAAGGCGCTGAATCGTGCGCGGCAAGGCCGCACATCAGCGACGAATTGAACCAGCCGCGATACTGGTCGCCGCCTTCGAGATAAACATCCGCCGGAAACTGCAGATTGTCCCGCGTTTCCAAAACCGCAACACAGCTCGAACCTGAATCGAACCAGACATCGAGAATATCGGTTTCCTTACGAAAATCGGCGCTGTTGCATTTCGGACAGGCAAAGCCTTCCGGCAGCAGCTCGCTTTCGGGGCGAGAGTACCAAGCATCCGCCGTCTCTACCGCAAAAATATCCGCAACGTGATCGACGATCTTTTTATCCGCGACCGGCTCATCACAATCCTGGCAGTAAAAAACCGGGATCGGCACGCCCCACGAACGCTGACGTGAAACACACCAGTCCGGCCGGCCCTTGAACATATTCTGCATCCGGCCTTCGCCCCATGCCGGATGCCATTTTACGGACTCGATCTCGCGAGAAGCTTTTGCCCGCAATCCGTTTGATGATGCTTCCCCAGCCACTTCATCCATCGAAATAAACCATTGCGGCGTCGCCCGGAAGATCACGGGATTTTTACACCGCCAACAATGCGGGTAGCGGTGATTATAATTTTCCGAGTAAAGAAGTGCTCCGCTTTCACGCAGGAATTCGACGATCTTCGGATTCGCTTTGAATATATTTTCTCCGGCCCAATGCTCGACTTCGGATGTGAAACGCCCAGAATTATCGACCGGGCAATAGACCTCAAGGCCGTAAAGTTTGCCGATATGAAAGTCGTCCGCTCCGTGGCCCGGAGCGGTATGGACGCAGCCGGTGCCGGATTTTTTCGACGATTTGCTTTCGAAACGCACATCGAGTTCGGTTTCGGCATCAGCTTCGCCAAGCGTAACGTGATCGCCGTTCATTATCAGCGAAATGCGGTCGAGCCACGGATGTTTTGCTTCAAGACGGTCGAGCTTCGAGCCTTTGAAACGGGCGACCTCCTGATACTCGGCAAATCCGCAGGTCTCAGAAAACGCTTTCGCGAGTTCGGATGCGACGATAAATACTTCACCGTCGGAAACTTCTATTGCCGAGTAATCGAAATCTGGATGCACGGCAATACCGAGATTTGCGGGAAGAGTCCACGGTGTAGTTGTCCAGATAACCACAAAAACATTCTTGTCAGCCAGGTTTTCGTCAATCAACTTCGGGTCAGATTTGAGAGGAAATTTTACATAGACCGATGGTGATGTATGCTCTTTATATTCAACTTCCGCTTCCGCCAAAGCAGTTTGGTCGTGAATACACCAATAGACCGGCCGCAGGCCTTTGTAAACATAACCTCGTTCGAGAAACGTGCCGAAAAGCCGTGCGGTCGTGGCTTCGTATTCGTTCGACATTGTTAGATACGGCGTTTCCCATTCACCCAAGATTCCAAGCCGCGAAAAATCGCGCGTCTGACCGTCCATCGCCTTCGAGGCGTGTTCACGGCAGATGCGGCGAAAACTGGCAACCGGAATATCTGCCTTATTCTTGCCTTTTTCCGCCAGCTTTTTCTCGACATGTGTTTCGATCGGCAAGCCGTGGCAGTCGAACCCGGGAACATACGGCGCATCGAAACCCATCATCGAACGCGTTTTAACGACGAAATCCTTAAGAATCTTATTGAGGGCCGTGCCGATGTGAATATCCGCATTCGCATACGGCGGCCCGTCGTGCAGAATAAATTTTTCGCGGCCTTTCCGTGCCTCGGCGATTTGTTTATAAAGCCCAATGTCCTTCCACTTCTTCAAACGCGCGGGCTCGCTCTGCCCCAGATTCGCTTTCTGGGCAAAATCGGTTTTCGGTAAATTAACGGTCTTCTTTAAATCAAAGGGTTCGGTCATAAATAGCTGTCGGGCAACAAAGGCGGAAACACGACCGGTAGGAAGGGTGTTCTTGATGCATTAATCTAATTCAACACCTTGCTGCCGCTCGAGTTTCTGCCTTTGTAGCCAAAGTCTGTCTCAAAACTCCAAATTTTATCATTTATAGGCGGAAAAATCCCGTTACTCTTCTTCGACGGTACACAGAAAGGGATATTCACGAGCCTTCGCCAGATTCATGGCTTTTTCCGATTTCATATTCGCCACCTCGTATGGGTAAAGTCCGGCGACGCCGACGCCTTCGTTGTGCACTTTTAGCATGACTGTGAACGCCTCGGAGTCACTTCTATTAAAAACATACTGGAGAACGAAAACGACAAATTCCATGGTCGTAAAATCGTCGTTATGAAGCAGGACTTTGAAGAGTTTCGGTTTTTCGAGCTTGGTTTCGCTTTCGGTTAGAACGTCAGCGCCGTGTTCAGGAAATTCAGACATAAAAATCATCGTCCACAGATAAACACAGATTAACACAGATCGAGCGGGATTTTATCTGTGCGCATCCGTGTTTATCTGTGGACTAAATTCTTTGATTTAGATCGGTTTTACTTCGAAATAGGTTTTGATCGCGTTGTATTTCGACGAGTCGTTCAAAATGTCGAAAACTTTTTCATAATTTTCTAAACCTTTTACCTTGTGCGTCATCATTCGCCCGAGCCATCCCGGGTGCATCGCTTCGCAGAGAGCGAGGTCTTTGACGCCCATTTCGAAATGCTCGCGATTAGCATTTACCGTGCCGACCATCGCCCGGTTGCCGAGGACGAACATCTGGTTGATCTTGTCGGATGGCACAGCGTCGGTTTTCTTTTCACCGCCGGTGACTGATGCCAGGATCAAGATGCCGTTTTCGTTCAGCGACTGCATCGCGTCGAAAATAATCGGCGAGAAGCCGGTGCATTCAAAGATCAAATCGTATTCGCCGTAATTTTTAGTGCTTTCGATAAGCGGCAGATCGTCGGTTGAATCGTACGTGGCGCCGATCGCCTCACAAAGCTCGGCGTTAAGGTAGCCTTCACTGGTTTGTTTGCCGA
>JACMMN010000388.1 GCA_014379075.1 Pyrinomonadaceae bacterium
CGGACGAGAACGCGGCCGTCGAGATCGCGTATTTCTTTAGCAAACTTGAATTAGTCTAGGCGTTAACGTATAAAAGTTTCAGAACTTTAACGCTTGAAGACTGCGTACAACACCCCACCCGCTACCGCAGGTGGTACTGACACATCATGGAAACAATACAGAAGACTGATTTTCTGAAGGACATGCTGGTCGTATTTCTCGAAACTTTCGAAGGCTCGCCGGAAGGGCAGGGCAGCGCGTATCTGGACCGCGGGATCGGCATTTTTCCGACGCTCGAAAAACTTTCGGCGGCGGACGCTTCGCGGGAATTTCACGGCACGACCATCGCGGCCCAAACCGAGCACGCGAAATTCTACATCGACCGGCTGGTAGAATTCATTCAGGGCCGAACAGAAAACGTGAAATGGGACGACAGTTGGCTGATCGAGGATGTGAACGACGACGAATGGGATCTACTGCGGGCCGCAGTTCGAAGATCTTACGAAACCGCTTTGCAATGTTTTGCAGACGTGGAGACCTGGAACCAGGACAACATTGGTGACGCCATCGCGATAATCGCTCATTCGGCTTATCATTTGGGTGCGATCCGGCAAATCGCGAAAGGAAATTTGTCCACAGATTAACACAGATAAACACGGATGGAAGCAGATAAGAAAAGTTTGATTTCAGTGCTTTTTGAAATCCAAAATGACCACAAAATTTTTCGGGAATTGCCGCCAGCGGAATTAACCGAAAAGATTATCGGTTGTGCCTTTAAGGTAAGCAATACTCTCGGTTGCGGATTTTTAGAAAAGGTTTATGAAAATTCCCTTGCGTATGAATTACGAAGGGCTGGATTTCAAGTTAGTCAGCAACGAAAGATAGATGTTTTTTATGATGGAGTAGTCGTTGGATTTTATGAATCGGACATAATTGTTGACGGTTGTATCATAATCGAAGTGAAGGCGTTGTCAGCACTCACGGACGCTCATAAGGCTCAGTGTTTGAACTATCTAAAGGCGACAGGCATTCGGCTCGGCCTATTGGTAAACTTCGGTATTCCAAAAGTGGAAATAAAACGAATCGCACTCTAAAAAATCATCATTCTTATCGGTGTATATCCGTGTTCATCTGTGGACAATATTCTTATGAAAAATTTATTTCACTTCGCATTCCCCGTACACGATCTTGATGCGGCGCGTGCTTTTTACGGCGGTGTTCTCGAATGTGAAGAGGGCCGCAGCAGTGAGCATTGGATCGATTTCAGTTTGTACGGACATCAGATCGTGACGCATTTGTCGCCGGGGTTTGTGCGGCAGAATGCAGCAAACGATGTCGATGCCGACGCCGTGCCGATTCCGCATTTTGGGATCGTTTTGGCGATGAATGAATGGAAGAAACTGGCTGAAAATCTTAAACTTAAAGGCGTCGAATTTGTGATCGAACCGAAAATACGGTTTGCGGGCGAGGTCGGCGAACAGGCGACGATGTTCTTTCTCGATCCGAGCGGGAATGCTCTTGAATTTAAGGGGTTCGCGGATTTTTCTCAGATTTTTGCGAAATAATCGTCCGCTATAGATTTTGTGCCGTACTAATATCTTTTTTTGGGCTTCGTTTATCTTCTTTGGTTTTGCTTTGCGTTCTTCGCGACTTCGCGTGAAACCTCTTTTTTCACGCAAAGCCGCAAATCAAAGCCGCGAAGGCCGCAAAAAAATCTCAGCGATAGTGACTTAAGCTAAAACCTTGTAAGTTCGGAAGTCTGAATATGAAATTTACTTTATATCTTGTAGTTCTATTTTCTGCGTTTTCTTCCTTTGCTCAAACTCGGCAGCGGACGATCGCGGTGACGATCGACGATCTTCCGGTTGTTTCCACTCGGCGGGACATAAAGAACCGGCGGGAAATTACGAAGAAACTTCTGGCTCACATTAAGGAGGCTAAAGTTCCGGCAATCGGTTTTGTTAATGAAAACAAACTTTTTAACGGTGCGGAACGTGATGAGGAACAGATCGATCTATTGCGGATGTGGCTCGACGCAGAACTTGAGCTGGGCAATCATACCTTTTCGCATCCGAGCGCGGATGCCATTGAACCGGAAGCCTATCAAGCGGATATTCTTCGCGGCGAGGTAATAACGAAAGAGCTACTGAAGACAAAAAATACCCAGATCAGATTTTTCCGTCATCCATACCTGCAAACCGGATCGAAGATGGAAGTCAAAAACTCGATATATGAGTTTTTGAAGGTACATAATTATATCGTTGCTCCGGTTTCGATTGATAACGCCGATTGGATATTCGCGAGTGCTTATGACAAGGCTTTCGATAAAGGCGACAAAAAATTGATGAAGCAGATCGGCGACGCGTACGTGCCGTATATGGAAAGCAAAATGGATTATTGGGAGCGGCAATCCGTCAAGCTTTTTGGCCGCGAGATAAGCCAAACGCTGCTAATCCACGCCAATTTTATAAATTCGGATTATTTCGACGATCTTGCCAAAATGCTCAAGAAACGCGGCTACAAATTCGTCACGCTGGAAGAATCGCTGAAAGACGAAGCGTATCGATTGCCGGATAATTTTACACGGCGAGCCGGAATTTCCTGGCTGCACCGCTGGGCTTTAGATCGTGGGAAGGATTTCGTTCTTCCGAACGAGCCTTTAACACCGGATTTTGTATTGAAGGCGGCCGGTGTCGAATCCGAATAAATGAAAAAAGCGGAGATCGTAATCATCGGCGGCGGGGTCGTCGGGGCCAGTGTTGCTTATCATTTGACGGAACGCGGGGCGAAAGACGTCCTGATCCTGGAACGCGAAAACGAGCAGGGAAAAGGCTCGACCGGGAAAGCGACCGGCGGCGTGCGGGCGCAGTTTGAGACGGACATCAATATAAAGATGTCTTTGTATTCGCTCGATTTTTTCAATAATTGCGGTTTCGATTGCGGTTATGAGCCTCGCGGTTATTTATTTTTTGCAACGACGGATAAACAATTCGATTATCTCAAAACAAATGTGGTAAAGCAGCGGGAACTCGGCGTGCAAGATGTCGAGGTCGTTGATACTGAAACAATCTCGCGGATCGTCCCCGGAATAAACTGCGAAGATATTACCGGCGGAAGTTTCGGCGCCCGCGACGGCTTTATCGATCCGCTGGCCGTGATGGATGGATTCACGGCGAAGGCGCTTGAGAACGGGGCGCAAATCGAATTCGACACTCAAGTCTTATCGATCGAGACAGCGAGCGGAAGGATTTCGGCGGTCGAAACCTATAAAGGCCGAATCGAATGTGAAAAGGTTGTTTTGTGTACAGGTGCATGGGCGACGCAACTAGCGAAAACAGCGGGGATCGATATGCCGGTTGAGGCGATGAGGCGGCAGATCGTTTGGGCCAGAAGCTCCGCCGATTTGCCGGCGAATTTGCCGATGGTGATCGATATTGGTACGGGATTTCATTTTCGACCGGCACGGGAATTTGGGCGTGGTATTAAGAACCCAGTCGCTACTGCTCCCGGTACTGACAGGAGTAAGAGCCCGGTCGCTCTCGCTGCCGGTACAGACTCGGTTAGAGAAGTTTTGTTTGCTTATCCGGATCCGGATGAAACGGCTTCGCTTGAAACGAATTTTGATGAGGCTTTTATTGGTAAAGTTTACGAAAAGGCGAAACACCGGGCGCGGTTTTTGTATGAAACCGAGGTCGTTCGCGAAAAATGCCGGGCCGGGCTTTATGAAAATACGCCGGATCATCACGCAATTCTCGGCGGCTGTGAAATCGAAGGTTTGTATTTCGCAAACGGATTTAGCGGCCATGGCGTTATGCATTCGCCGGCGTCGGGAAGGGCGTTGAGCGAGATCATTCTGAACGGAAAAGCGAGTTTTTTGGATGTGTCGTGTTTGAGCCTTGATCGATTCGCGAAGGGCGAGCTTTTGCACGAAACGGCGTTTATTTAGATGTCAGATGTTAGATGTTAGATATCAGTTAAACTAGCATCTGACATCTAACATCTGATAACTATTACTTATGACCACCGCAATTATTCATCATCCGATCTACCAGAAACATAATACCGGGCCCGGCCATCCTGAAACGCCGCTGCGTTACGAGGCGGTGATCAACGCTCTCAAAGGCGATGCGAATTTGTGGAATAATTTAAAAGAGATCACACCCGAAAAGGCTTCGCAGGGCGTGATTCAGGCGGCACATACGAAAGAGCATTTTCAGCGTATCGAAGGAGCGTTTGCGAACGGGGTCAGCCAGCTTGACGCTGATACTGTCATCTCGATGCAGTCGTTTGATGCTGCTCTTTACGGGACGGGCGGGGCGTGCCGGGCGGTAGACGCGGTGATGACGGGCGAGGCCAAAAATGCTTTTGTGGCGGTGCGTCCTCCGGGGCATCATGCGACCGCCGAGAACGCGATGGGCTTTTGCATTTTTAATAATGTTGCTGTCGCCGCGCGGTATGCACAGAACCGTTATAAAGAGATCGAGCGTGTTGCCATCATCGATTGGGACGTGCATCACGGCAACGGAACGCAAGGGATATTCTACGTCGATCCAAGCGTATTTTTCTTTTCGATGCATCAGTACCCGTGGTATCCCGGAAGCGGTGCTCGCGGTGAGACCGGGCACGGACGCGGGCTTGGATCGACGCTGAATGTAACGGTAAAGGCCAAAACGGCTGCGGACGTTCAAAAACGGATGTTCGAATCGGCAATTGCGGACATTGCCTTTAACTTCAAACCCGATCTGATAATCATTTCCGCCGGTTTTGACGCTCATTTGACCGACCCGCTAGGGCAATTGGCTTTGCGCGATCCGGACTTTATCTCAATGACCAAAACCGTAAAGGAATGGGCGGATGAGACGTGCGGCGGGCGGATAATTTCGTGTCTCGAAGGCGGGTACAATTTGGATACGCTGGGCGAAACGGCCAGGAGCCATGTCGCCGAATTGAGCAAAGCCTGAGGATTGCCGGATAGCGGCGGTTTCGTGTTAGAATTCTTCGCAATAACCAATGCAGATCATAGGATAAGGAGAAAATAGTGATGCCGGATGTCGAAACCACATGTGTTCAATGCAGGGAAACTTTTCTCTTTACGGAGAAAGAACAGGAACTGTTTTACCAGCGGAATATGATGCCGCCGCAGCGGTGCACGAAGTGCCGTGCGAAAAAGGCAGGCACTGTGGCCGACGATTCCCGAAAACGTTTTGAGATCGTCTGCGACCATTGCGGTAAGCACGATCAGGTTCCGTTCCAGCCAAAAGTCGGGCGTTCGGTGCTGTGCCGTGAATGCCACGAAGCAAGTAAATCGCGGGCGAGATTTGCTTGATCGATCAATAGCGGAAAAAAGGCACAAAAGGCGCAAAAAAAAGAGGGGAAAAACATAAAGGTTTATCTTTTGATTTTATTTTGAGCTTTTTGTGCCTTTTTGCGGCCAATTTATTTTATGAATTTCGAAACCGTAAATTGTGACCTTACCGAAAACGTCGCGACCATTCAGATGAACCGGCCGGAAGCCTTGAATGCGTTGTCGCTTCAATTGAGCGTCGATCTGCGGACCGCGTTTGAGAAAGCGATTGCGGATAATGCGAGAGCCGTCATTCTTACCGCTTCCGGGCGGGCGTTTTGTTCGGGCGGCGATCTCCGCGAAATGCAGTCGATGTGGAAAAAGGAAGGCCGGATCGAGGCTTTTCTCGAAGATCCGCTCAAAGCCCTTCACGACGTTATTCTGCTGATCCGCAATACACCGATACCATTTGTTGCCGCCGTAAATGGAGTTTGCGCCGGTGCGGGAACGAATTTCGCAATTGCCTGCGATATAGTCATCGCGGCGGACGACGCCAGTTTTAACGAAGCGTTTGTGCGGATCGGTTTGTCGCCGGATTGCGGCGGCACGTTCTTTTTGCCGCGAGCCATAGGCGAAAAGCTGTCGGCGGAATTGTTTATGACCGGTGAAACCGTTTCGGCGGAACGGGCAGCGCAGATCGGAATGATTAATCGGGTCGTGCCGGCGGCTAATTTACAATCTGAAGCAATGATGATGGCCGCAAAACTTGCGAAAGCCCCGACCGGTTCCATCGGCCGTATCAAGCGAATGCTCAACGCCTCATTCTCAAATGATCTGTCCCAACAGTTAGCCCTCGAACACGAATGCCAGATCCAGTCCGGCAAATCCCAAGATTTTAAGGAGGGCGTCGCCGCCTTCTTCGAAAAACGGCCGCCTAATTTTACAGGAAAATAACTCGCCGGGAACGCGGGTACGCTCACCCGCAACATCTTTTTTGCAATATAATGCCGCAGTCGGTAGAAGGGTGAGCGTGAGAATACCGCTTGCATGCTAGACCGCTTGTGTCCCCAGCGAAAACGCTGTTTCCACCCGTCAAAAATTAACCTAACAGCCGTTGACAAGTGTTTGAAATTTCAGTTTAATATGAAAATGAAATTGAAAATCAATTTCAATAAGAGAAAAATAGAACAGAAATTGAATAGGGGAGTGGTTTTCCCTTTTTCGAATATTTCAAACGATGCAGAGCAATGGAAATCAAATTACAAAAGGCGAACAATAAAAAGAAGAGAAACCGAACCGGAAAACACGGCTCACGATACTGGATCGTGGCATTCGGAACGATGGGAGCGATCGTGGCATTTACCGTCGGCAGCAGCCGGGCAATGAACGTCGCGTACGCCGAGCATCGAGACGGCGGGCTTGCCATCGGCAAAAGAGCGGGAGACGATTTTTCGTCGATCGATTTCAATATTCCTGCCGGGACGCTTCGCGAAGTGATCGCTGCGTTTCAAAAGAAGACGAATGTCGAGATCAAGGTGGAAAACGACAGTATTTTGGGTATCGCATCGCCCGGTGTCGTCGGAAATCTAAATATCGAACAAGCCTTGCGCCAGATCTTGAACGGGACAGGCGTCAGCTATGCGTTTACGGGCGCGAGGACGGTGCTTTTGAATTTGCAGGCCGAATCGGCGAATGTGGAGATCAAAGGTTCGGATGTAAAGATCGTCGATTCGCCAAAATATACCGAACCGCTTCGCGATATTCCGCAGACCATCAGCGTCATTCCAAAAGAAGTGATCGAACAGCAGGGAGCGACGACGCTGCGTGATGTTTTGAACAACGTTCCGGGAATCACAATCACGGCGGGCGAAGGCGGTGCACCGGCGGGCGATAATCTGACGATCCGCGGTTTTTCGGCACGCAACGACATTTATATCGACAGCGTCCGCGATCTGGGAGCGCAGTCGCGCGACCCTTTTAATCTCGAACAGGTCGAGGTCGTCAAAGGCCCGAGCTCTACATTTACGGGACGCGGCTCGACAGGCGGAACGATAAATCTGATCAGCAAGCTGCCAAACCTTCGCCGCTCCTTTTCAGGAACTTTGACCGGCGGAACCGCAGACACGAAGCGGGCGACTGTGGACATCAATCTGCCGGTAAACGACACGATCGCGTTTCGTGTGAACGCGATGGGGCACGATTCCAATTACCCCGGACGCGACGATGTGCAAAACCGCCGCTGGGGCCTTGCACCATCGATCATCTTTGGGCTGGGCACGAACACGCGTTATTCGGCCAGCTATTTTTATATCGAGCAAGACAACACTTCCGATTACGGCATTCCGTGGGTCCCGGCGACGAATAACGCACTCGCGGCGTTTCGCGACCGTCCCGCTCCGGTGCCGCGTTCGACATTCTACGGATTTTTGGATCGAGATAAGGAAAAGCTGCGTTCCGATCTGATCACCGGGCGGGTCGAACATGAGTTCAACGACAAGATGACGATCCGCAACCAGTTTCGCTACGGATATTCGCGGCGCGATTCGATAGCTTCGCCGCCGCGGTTCGCGAATAATAATTCGACGGCGATCAATCGTGAGCTGCGTTCCTGGCTGGCGACGGACGACATCTTCGATAACCAGACCGATGTTACAGCAAAGTTCAAAACCGGAAGCCTTGAACATTCAACTGTTTTCGGCGGCAGCTTGTCCTTTGAGAAGAATCATCGAATTCTGCGATCCGGGCCGAACCAGCCGACAACACTTCTCGATCCGAATCCGCATGACGTTTACACTGGTGTTATAACCACCGACCCGCGCCAGCCGGATGCAGCGGCGAATTCGGTCGCTGCGTACTTCTTTGACACAATAAAGTTCAATAGACAATGGGAATTCGTCGGCGGTTTGCGTTGGGATCGGTTCGATGTTTCGGGACTGAATACGGCAACGGTCGGCGGGCAGCCCGTTTTAATACCGATCGACCGCACGGACAAAATTCTTAGCGGCCGGGCAGCGCTGATTTTCAAACCGCTTGAGAACGGGAGCATTTACGCGAGTTTCGGCACTTCCGCGAATCCGTCGCTCGAAGGTTTGCTGTATTCGCCTGCCAGTACAAGCCTTGATCCTGAAAAGACCCGGACGTATGAAGCCGGAACAAAATGGGACCTATTCGGCAACAGGCTGCTGCTGACGGGTGCTTTATTTCAGGTCGAAAAAACCGACGCCCGAACGACGGATCCGTTTACCGGCCAGGTCACGGTGGATGGCGATCAGCGGGTGCGCGGGATCGAATTCAGCGCTACAGGTAACATTACACGTAGTTGGCAGATATTTTCGGGCTACACATATCTGGACAGCGAGATCGTTGCCACAAATACGGCGGCCGAACTGGGCAAGGAACTTATTAACACGCCGCGCAATTCGTTCAATTTGTGGACGACTTACACCTGGGACAAATGGTTTTTCGGCGGCGGGCCGCGGTATGTCGGGAAGCGGTTCGGGAATAACACTAATACGCGAATTGTCGACAGCTACGTGGTGGTCGATGCGGTAGTGTCGTACAAGTTGACCAAGAACGTCGATCTGCGGCTGAATATGAATAATCTAGGCGACAAGTATTACATCGACCGCATCGGCGGCGGGCACATCGTGCCGGGAGCGGGGCGGGTGGTGATGGTGAGCTCTGGCTTTAGTTTTTAGGTTTTGTTTGGAGTTCCTCGTAAAGGATTTTTGACAATTTGATCCGTCAAATACTGGCTAGGTTTATGCCGCGTAGCGGCCGCATGACTTTAGCCGTGGGTTTCAACCCACGGAACGTCGGAACGAATCATCCTCGTCGCGTAGCGACGATTGAATTAATCGAAAACATATCGTGCGTCGTAATCGATGCCGTTCAACTTCAATAACGAAACATATTCATCCTCAAAACTCTGCTTCTTATGATGCTCGCGTTGGTTCTTGATGTATTCGATCACCTCGGGCACATTCGATTTGCTTACGGAGAATATCCCGTAACCGTCTTGCCAACCAAATTTCTGCAAATGCGGGAATTCCTCGTGAATCCATTTCGACGATTCGCCCTTCAACCA
>JACMMN010000389.1 GCA_014379075.1 Pyrinomonadaceae bacterium
ACGTGAGCCGGAGATGCGATGCAGCCGAACTAAAGTCCGATAACGATATGAAGGTCGCCTATGCGAAGACTCTGGTCGAGAAAGAATATCGTGCGAGAATCGCAGAATCGCAGGCCTGACCCCATTCTTCTACAATCTCGTGATAGATATGCTCGATTACCCGCAGTACGGCTCGACAAGGTTTGACCAAGCTGGTCAGAAGCAATATCGATAAGAACCTGTCACAAGACTGTAAGGATTTTATAAAACGTCTGATTGAGAAAGCTCATGATAATTCCCCCGGTAGTGTTATAAAATCTACAGGTGTTCTGGAACTTTTCGATGCCATAGCTGCCAGTACGGGCAGCCCTGACCCGCACGGGAATTATGGAGGAGTGTGGGGATATCTTGAACACAGCCAAGGCTCGACAGCTTATTCAGATTGGGGAAATAATATAGCAAGTATCGGTTTGGCGATGTCCAACTATGCTACGGGCGGAAGCCAGGGCGCAGGATTCGCGAAACTCGGTGCCGGCGGCCAGTTAATCGGCACTTTATCGTCATTCAACCAGTTCTGGTCGACAACACATGGCGCCTTTACCACTATTCACGAAGTATTGCATACTTCGGTGTCGAATGGTGCGGCTGACGATATTGGCTTGGCAAGGGCTGCTTTAAATTTGACTGGACAGGAATTAAATCTTAGAGGACTTTCAAACGACGCGGCAATAAAAAAAGCCGGAAGTATTTGGACTAATCGGCTAACGCAAGCGCGGGGTAACGGATCATTACGATCAAAAAGGTTTGAACCAATACATTGTGCCAATCGGAGGAAATTAAGATGATAAAAGTTTTATTAATAGTGCTTTGCTGTATCACACCAGTATTGCCCCAGAATTGTCCTATCGAAGAAGGCTGGAAAAGAATACGGCTTTTTCAAACCACTCGTGCCGAGGCAGAGAAGATCCTTGAAACCGCGAGTGAAAATGTGGATAATGTAGATAAAGGATATCAAATCAAAGAAGGCTGGCTTCATATTGCTTTCGCCCACTCTCCGTGTAGCAATAAAGGACCGGGTAGATTTACTGTAGCTGAAAATACAGTTCTCAATTACAGGGTAACATTGACAGGGATTGAGCTCTCTAAGCTGAATTGGAAAAAGGATTTATACGAAAGATTTGAAGACCCTCACGTAATGAACCTTGTTCATTACTATAATAAAAAGGACGGAATCCGACTTACTGCCGATATAACTAGTGGAAAGGAGGTTGTTGTCAGGATATATTTTGAGGGAACTCAAGAAACGGAAACAAAGTTCCTATGTAAAGAATATAAATAATTCCTAATGCCCAACATCCGGGCCCAATCGCCTGCTCCGGCCGGAAACACGCAGGGCAAGATCACGGAAAGAGATTATGATTCGATCGGCAGATTGCTGAAAGACAAAGTCGTCAATTACGGCGGAGCGTACACTCGTTACGAATACCCAACTAACGGCATCCAATCGAAAGTGTACTCGACGATAATAGACACAAACGCAAACGGTGAAGAAAGGGGTCAGGCCCGCGATCTGCGATTTTCTGGCAATTGGCGTGGAATTTCGCTGGTATGGGAGCGAGGAACTGCGAGTTGAGGGTGGCTTTATCACGTAATTACGCGCGGCAATGACCGACGGGACGTATTTCAATCGTACGAAGCCGATCTGAAGTTTTCTCTCGCTGCTTTCAAAACAAAAGGAAAGATCGCCCGCTTTACCTTTACGCAGACTGCCAGATGACGAACCATGTTCACTTGCGACGCGAGCGGCAGGCTTCAGTACAAATCAGACTTTTTAACCAACTCTTTTCAATTATTTGGGCGCTCTCTTACGTCGTGGTTGTCGTTCTGCCGCCCATCACGAGCCTGACGAGAAGAAGCAGGAGAATCGCTCCGAGGATCGACATGATCCAACCTGCCGCGTAATTTTCACCGGCCCAGATCGTCCTGGCGATAATGCCGCCGATGAATGCTCCGGCGATGCCAAGCAGCGCCGTCAGCAGCCAACCCAGCGCGCCGTCAGGGAGCGCTTCTTTTCCGGGCAAAAGCAATCTTGCAAGAACACCGACAATTAAACCGCCTATTAGCTGTCCGATCAAGTCAAACATATTTTTCTCCTTTTAAAATTAGTGTTCGATTCCGATGCTCTATTAATTACTACGTTCCCGGCGAAACTGCAAGAAGCAGCTGCAGCGATACGGTAAAAAAACTTATGAGGCCTGCGGTTGTGCGTGCAGGTGTTTCATAAGCCATTGCCTGCAAATCAGGTCGATACATTCGGATTCGGACAGTTCGGAATTTCGATGGAGGGACGAACATCGCCAAACCTTTTTGAAGATCTCCCTCACCGCCATTTCAGCTTCATTTTCAGAGTCTGTTCGTGATCTGGCAAACTTCCAAATTGCGCCGCCGTATTCGTCTATGCATTTACTCGCGGCCGTCCGGTTACCATCTGCTATTTCTTGAAAGATGGATCCATTTTGACCGTCGTATTTGCTATGTGCGGGGGAACTCATAACATTAATATCAAATTGCGACCTTACGGTGCGCGAAGATCCTAAGTAAGCCATTTATCGCGAGATGCAGCAGCATATACACGACTATGGCGACGATTATCGGGAGCGCCAGCGTAAAGCCTTCGGCCGTCGAGGGACTCGCCACAATTCCCTTGAACGGAGCGTAAAGCGGATCTGATATGCTCCGAATAAATTGTACGAACCCGGCGTCTCCGCGGGCCGCGAATAATGCGAGCAAAAGACGTATGACAAGCAAACCGTAAACGAGGAAGAAAATGTAGTCGACAACCTGCGAGATCCGGGCAACAAACCTTCCCCGCTGTACTTCCCTCTCGGTCTGGACAACTTCATCGACGGCTTTATGCCTCATGTCATCGGCGATCTCCTCGACGCGATGGGCTTGAGACGGCGTCGCTACCTGTGCATCGGCTGCGATCTCGCCGCCAACCTCTGCCTTGACGTCGGATTTTATAGCCTCGTAATTCGCGGCCCTCTGTAATTCGTCACGTTCTAATTTGTCATCAACCATTTTTGTTTGCCACTCCTTTATGATCTGGTTTAGCTTCTTCACGGCCCTGCGGCGTGTGTTCCGAATCCGCTGCTCCGGCATTATCGCGTTTATCAGGGTCGCCCTTTGACTCGTCACCGCGCAATATCTGGCGTTTTATTTGATCCTCGCCCGCGAGACTTGCTTCATCGGACAGATCCTCTATCTTCCAACCGTCTTTCGAATCGGGCTTCGCTATATTATCTTTTTCCCGCTGCATAATTTGTGAAAATAATTCGGGATGAGCAATATTTGCCCATCCCGCTGTTTGGTTTATTAACGATTTACACCGACACTGCCCGGGGCGGCTGATGTGATCATCAGTTCCGATCCCTGTGCAAGCTGGATGCTGTCGCGGCCCGTTATGAGCACACTTCCCGCACCGGCCCCGGCTCCAACGCCGGCACCGATCGCCGCACCCTGGCCTCCGCCGGCAACCGCACCGATAATAGCACCCAACACCGCTCCGATCCCGGCACGCGTGATCGTTTTGGTCGTCTGGCTGCCGTCGCGGACGGTTCCTTCGTTGCTGACCGTTACATTATCGCCGTTAACCGCTCTTACCGAGTCGATAAGGCCTGCGAAGCGATAGCTCCTGCCGTTCGCCAAGCGAATCGTGTCGAATTCCATCGACACATTCGCACGGCCGGACACGCGGCCCGAACTCGACACGCTGCCGATATGGCCTTCTATAACGGCTCCCCGATACTGCGATGGCGAAGTTACATCAAGGCTAAAGCGGTCGCCGACCTGCGACACCTTTGTATCGACTGCGTTATTCAGCGTACCTGTCAACTTAACACCGTTCGGAATGTAAAAGTCGTTGACATTGCCGGTACCGACATTGTTATTTCCGCCGCCCGGATTCACGGTCGACCACTGAGCGCTATTGTTTACCTTGTCATAGACGCTCGACACGGTCACCTGATCGTTCCTGTTTTCGAGATAAATCCGGCGTGTCACCTTTAATTGACCGTTACCAGACGGTGCAAACGTTACATAGAAATCGTTAGATCTTTCACCAACGTAGCTTATGTCAATACCGTTATTGTTCGCCGTAGCAGTGGTCGTAATGGTACGGCCGCGGGGATTCGTTTCCGTTTTAGCAACGCCGTCCGCCTCGAAGGTCGCCTGCTGCGAGTTTGTCGAAGCCAAAGTAACCGTTTGACGATTCTTTTCGATCGCGATCATTTCGGGCGAGTTTAGACGCCTTTCCAGGTTTCGCCTCACATTGTCACGCTGCTCCGTCGTGTAATAAGAGAGCGACCTGTCGATCACCGCGGTCACGTTGTCGCTTAAACCGGTATTCAATCTATACGTGCCCGTGATCCGCGAATCAAAAGCGGGATAGCTCCCGATCGGATCGATCGGCATCGTCTGGTTCCAATTCCAGCTCACGCGGTAGTAACCGGCAAGCGTGTTCAGATCGGTTTTCAGATTACTCCATTGCGTCTGCGACGAAGCCGTCAGCCGGTTGTTCGTCATAAACCGGTCAATGTATTGGGCTCGCGTCAAGACCTCGGATGCATCGCTCCCCGCCGATTCGCGATCGTCGAACTTCTGTTTCAACCGGTCGGTGGCATTTTCGAATTCCGTTACGACGGTATTAAAATTGTCTTCGCGGTTTGTATTGTTTAACCGGCCGCGATCCAGGGCAGTGTTTACCTGACCCTTGAATACATCCGTTCGGTTCTCGATCCGGGTCAACAAATTTCGCAGTTGAATATCAGTTGCGGTATAAGCCGGATAGGTCGGATTAGGCATCGGCATTTGCTGATTCCAGTTCCAGCTTAGCCG
Source organism: Pyrinomonadaceae bacterium (assembly GCA_014379075.1). Lineage (GTDB taxonomy): Bacteria > Acidobacteriota > Blastocatellia > Pyrinomonadales > Pyrinomonadaceae > OLB17. The sequence goes on from JACMMN010000389.1 coordinate 4,876, forward strand.
GTAGTAAGTCGCCAGCGTATTTAGATCGGTTCGCAGACTTGTCCACTGTGACTGGGCACGCGTCGAGACACGATTTCGGGTCATGAACCTGTTGATGAACATCGACCGGTTCAGCACTTCGGAAACTTCACTGCTGACGTCCTGTCGCGAACTGAACCCGGCACGCAGAGCATCCGTCGCCGTCTCGAAATCACCAATGAAATCGCTGTAGCGATCTTCGGCGCTGGTGCCGGCAATTGGGGTGCGGTCCAGTGCGTAATCCATTTCACGCTTAAACGTATCCGTTTTCGTTTCAATTCGCGTCAACAGCGTTTGAATTTGTCGATTCGTCGCACGCGGCGAAGTGTTCTGGGCAAAAGCCGTGTTGGCCGCAAAAATTGCGACTGCCGCGACAGAAAGTGTAAATATATTTAATAGTCGTTTTCTCATAAAATTTTCTCCTGGGTGAAAGCAACCGGGACAGGAGAGAGTGAGGTTGCTAATTGTCCCGAAAGTCTGGCTCATTTAAACTAAGTGCAATAGCCGTGCCGAGATTTACTTTATGACCTGCCGTATAGAATCAAAGGTTTGCCCGTATTGTGTTAAACAACAATTTTGATTGGGCCGGAAGTAAAGCTGAAAGCCGTCAAAAATGTATGGTTTTCGTGCAATTTTTTGCGATTGTTTTCATCGCTTGCGCCGATACACTTTTCTGTACATTGAATATTCGAAACTACCTTCTTCTAAAGGTAACGCGGGGCAGACTCATAAATATTGATCGAGAAACAATAAGCAGTGCTCGGCGAAGGATCCACAATATCCAATGCTCACCTCTGGCATCTTAATTGCTAACGGGGTTACGTAGCTTTACTCGAATTTAACAAAAGGGAGAATCAAAATGTCAGAAGAGAATGGAACAGGTAACAATTTAATATGGGCGGTTACTCTAATTATTGTCGTCGCGATAATCGGCGGAGCCTTTTATTTTGGTGTCATCAAGAATAGTTCGCCCACGAAGAGCGATATTGACGTTGAAATTAAAACACCGGCAAGATAAAAATCTATCAACAATTAAAATAAAAAGGTTCTTTCACGGCTAAATCCCTAAAAGAACCTTTTTTGTTGTTTGAATTTAATAATCTTATATCTTTTCTTCAAGCCTGTGCCGCTTTATCATACCGTAAAGCCTGGGCCGGTAAAGCCCCAGGAGATTCGCCGCTGCTTGTTTATTTCCGCGGGTCCGTTTTAGAGCGGCCAGAACGACCTCGCTCTCGATCTCGTCGAATACATCATTCTGCTCAATGCCCTCGACGGGTTCCGACAGGTGCTCGACTATTAACTTACCGTCTTCCTGATAAACATCCTCAGACGACGCACCCAGGCCTTTTAGAATACTGGATCCCGCAAAATTCTCGTATATCTGCGATGCACCCTGTTCCGCGGAAAATTGGCCTTGTACGGTGTCTTCGGCAAATGCCGGGCCTCCTCCATTCCTTTCGATATCCATTTTGTCGATCTTGCCTTTTTTGCTCAATAACACGGCGCGTTCGATCACATGCTGAAGTTCACGGACGTTTCCGCGCCACTTGCAATTCAGCATCTGATTATACGCCGACTGAGAAAACTCAGCATTCTCGCGTTTGTACTGCTCTGCGTAGATCTGCAGGAAGTGTTCGGCCAGCATTGGGACGTCGTCCATCCTCTCGCGCAAAGGCGGGATCTTTATCTCGATAGTATTTATCCGGTAATAAAGATCCTCACGAAGATTGCCGTCTTGTATAGCATCGAACGGATTACGGTTCGTCGAGCTGATAAGGCGGAAATCGACTTCCTGAGGTTTATCGCTCCCAACGCGGTAATAGATCTTTTCCTGGAGCACACGAAGTAGTTTGGGCTGTAGATCGACCGGCATTTCACCGATCTCATCGAGCAGCAGGCTGCCGCCGTTGGCCTGGCCAATAAAGCCGACCTTATCGGTGTGAGCGCCGGTAAAGGAACCCTTAACGTGGCCGAATAATTGCGACTCGATCAGGTCTTTCGGCAATGCCGAACAGTTGACTTTAATAAATGGTTTGCTGGCGCGGTGGCTTTTGTAATGGACGGCGTTTGCGATAACTTCTTTTCCTGTCCCGGACTCACCCAAAATAAGGATGTTCGCGTCCGAATCGGCAACGTTTTCGATGATCTCGTAGATATTCTGCATCGAGCGGGCACCGCCGATAATTCCTTCGTACGAAGTTCGGCTCGTAAGACGGCCGCGCAATTCCTGGATCTCCTTTGCCTGGCTCGAATTTATCTGCCATTGCCGCTTGCGCTCGACCGCGTTGCGGACATCGACCATAAGTTCATCGAAATCGACCGGCTTTACGATGTAGCCGAACGCCCCGACGCGCGTGGCCTCGATCGCCTTCTCAGCAGAATCTTCGCCCGTCACCATTATGATCTCAGTCTCGGCCGATATTTCCTTCGACCGGCGGACCATTTCGATCCCGTTTATATCCGGCAGGTTCAAATCGGTCAGGATGATATCGAACTCGTTTTCCCTGGCATATTCGAGGCCTTTGGTCCCCGTCTCCGCCGCCTTGACTTCAAAGCCTTCCGAATTGAGCTGAAACGTCAAAAGGTCAAGAGAGATTTTGTCGTCGTCGATTACAAGCGCTTTATTCGCCATAAGTTCACTGATCCCTGGAAAGTAAAAAAACGTAGTTATTGTATCAAAATGAGACGATTAACGAGATCCGAGTTTTCAAAAAATGAGTTTAGCATCTCACATTAAATGTGGTGAGGCGTTACTGCTAAACTCTTGCAGTTCCCAGTCATGACGTACGGCTCATTCTCCGGCCGATAGCATCTTTAACCTCATCCTCAAACTCTTCATCGGGTGCTATTGTTCATTTCACCTCTCCACTCGTTTTGTATTAAAAGAACTCCGTTTAATGGCAATGGATGTGCCAATTCTTCTAAACCTCGTGTTCGCAGTAATTTAATTATATTAAAGAATCTTGTCTCAAATGATAAATTGCGAAAAGAGTACGATTTCGATGCATATTAAATATAATGAAAATACTCGTGTCACGCCTTTCCCGATAGATCGTTTATGCATCTTTTCAATACACTTCTCTTGGCCCACTCACGTATTTAAGGGTTCATTAACTATAACTGTGTTATACACTTACGGGATTTGCAAACGCTGTGGCACGAAAATTGAAATATGCCTTTACAGCAGTTAGTTTAATAATTTTTGAGGAAAAGGAGATTTAAGAAGATGTTAGAAACAATTATCGTGATTTTATTGGTGCTTTGGCTTTTAGGAATGGTTGCGGGACCGGCATCGGTAGGCGGCTTTATTCACATATTACTTCTCATCGCAGCCGTCGTACTTGTTCTGCGTTTAGTTTCCGGCCGAAGGGCTGTCTAGCGTCTAAATCGAATTTTTTTGGATTTTTCTGGTAAGATTAACCTCGTTACAATAAAACTGTAGCGAGGTTTTTTTCTAATCCTTCCCTCCCCAGAGTTGAATTACGAAGACAAGGTCTCTCTACGTCTATGAAAAACATCCCCGAAACTAGTTCGGTACAGATCCAACGTCCAAGTTTTGGATCTGAAACCGAAAAGATTTTTGATAACGTGTTTGATTTCTACGGGACGCTTGATACCGCAGGGCGCGTGTTGAATCTGGCCGGGCGTATATTTGAAGCTACTAATACGAATCCAGAGCTGTTGATCGGCCAATTATTTTCCCAAACCGTTTTCTGGCAGTCTTCGGAGAATACCCCGAAGATCTTTGAAAACAGTATTGTGCGGGCCGCGAAGGGCGAGGCCTCCAAACTGCTGCTGAATTTTCGTATTAGTTCGGACGAAAAGATCGCCGTGGAAGTTAGTCTGCAGCCGATAAATGCCGAGGGAAAAGAAGTTCAGATTTTCGTCTGCGCCCAGGCTGTTACCGGGCGAAATGACCAGGTTCAGCACTACAAGCAGGAAAGCGAACAACTGCTTTATGCAGCCGAAAATGCCGAGATCGGCTTATGGTACTGGGACTTTAGGGATAAGAAGATCTACTCCACGCCACGGTGCAACGAGCTTTTTGAGCTTTCGGCCTATGAGATCGTGACCCCTGAATCTATTCGTCTTGCTGTCCACCCCGAAGACCGTGATTTCGTGGATGATTTTCTGAATGAATCGCGCAAGAAGGGAACAGGTTACGAAGAAGAATTTCGCGTCGAATATTCTGACGGCAGGATTGAATGGCTGTGTTCCGAAGGGAAATCATTCCTCGATGAAGAAGGCAGCCCGCTGCGCATGATCGGCGTCGTCCGCAACATCACCCAGCAAAAGATCGCCGGGCAGGAGCTTATCCGGGTCAACGAGCGTGAAAAGAAAGCCCGTGACGAAGCCATCGAAGCAAACCGCGCAAAGGACTTTTTCCTGGCCTTCGTTTCGCACGAACTGCGCTCGCCGCTCAATGCCATTCTCGGCTGGTCGAAAATACTCCTTACCAAACAGGTTCCCGAAGACACCCGGCGGAATGCTCTTGAAACTATCGAACGAAGCGCCCGGTTTCAGACCAAATTGATCAACGATCTTGTCGACTCGGCGCGGGTGGCTTCGGGTAAGCTGCGAATGGAATATCATCCGACAAACCTTTACGAGATAATCAAAAACTCCTACCAGGCTCAGAAACCGAGTGCGGAATCGCGAAATCTCGAATTCGAATTTACGTCAGCGGAGAAAAATATCGCGGTTTTCGGCGATGCCGGGAGACTTCAGCAGGTCTTCGGCAATCTCATTTCGAACGCGATCAAATTTAGTCCGGAAGGGGGCAAGGTTTCGGTCGATGTCGAAACGTCTGCCGAAACCGTCATCGTGACGGTCACGGATACTGGGCACGGGATCAATCCAAAAGCCTTGCCTACCATCTTTAATCAATTTTCCCAGGGCGACGTCGATCAGGCAAAACCCAACGCCGGCCTTGGCTTGGGGCTTTCGATAGTGAAAATTCTTGTAACAAAGCACGGGGGCACTGTCCAGGCCGAAAGTGAAGGTGATGGTAAAGGCTCTAAGTTCACGGTTATGCTCCCGATTTCCACAGCTGAAACCAAACTGCCTCCAAAGCCCGTTCAAATAGTCGAAACAGTAAATCCGCGGTCCCTCGAGGGCGTAAAGATCCTTATTGTGGAAGATGATATGGATTCCCGGGAAGTGCTGCATTTATTCCTCGAACAAGGCGGCGCAATAGTCGCGAGTGCGGATTCAGCCAGGGCGGCATTTACGGCCATAACCGGCAAGAATTCCGAATTGCCGGACATTATTATTTCAGATCTGGCGATGCCTGATGAGGACGGCTACTCATTCATCGAACGCGTTCGGCAATTGGATCCCGAGGAAGGCGGAGCGATCCCGGCAATGGCTTTGAGTGCTTTTGCGACGGTTGAAAGCCGGCAAAAGGCCTTTGATTCGGGCTTCGACCAATATTGTACCAAACCCTTCGAGCCCGACCTGTTGATCAGGGACATCGCGGAGCTTGTTCAGAAAAGGGGCATAGATCTGTAAAAAGTCTTATGGAACGCTAAGGGCGCAAAGAGAAAGCAGCCTAAAGGTAAACGGCAGGCTGCTTTTTTTACGCCGCGTCAGAGCAATACAAAACGGTCTTGTCAGACAGCCGGCCAGTCTGGTTGATCTATCCTCCCGCCTTTAATTCTTTTGTCCGCCGAATTAGATTCAGAAAATCACCCCGGTAATTTTTGAGATCGCTGCTGAGGGAGTTTTGAGCCAACAGCTCCACGTTTGCGAAACTGGAATTCGCTTTGTATCGTGAATCTCTAAGCAGCATTCCAAATTGGGCGACCGCAGATGCAAAGCGTAAATTCTCCGATGCACTTCCCACGGATATATCGGCGTCAAGAACGCCCATCGTCAATAATTTGCTTTGGCTGCCTTCAGGTTCTTTGTAACGAAGCTTTACGGTCATCAGTTCATTGCCGAATCGAGTATCGGACGGCGGAGCCTGGGAATATTTCAGCTCGATCCCGTTGTTATCGACCGTTTGGCCGGCCGGGATGATCTCATATAAAGCAGTAACCGAATGTCCGGCCCCTATTTCTCCGGCGTCTTTTTTATCGTTTTCGAAATCCCGATCGGCCAGCAGACGGTTTTCGTAACCGATCAAGCGGTAACCGGCGACGCGTGCCGGATTGAACTCCACTTGGATCTTCACGTCTTTTGCGATAGTGTAGAGCGTGCCCGCGACCTGTTCGCCCAATGCCTTTCGCGCCTCTTCACGCGAATCAATGTAGGCGTAATTGCCGTTTCCCTTGTCCGCCAGCTTTTCCATCATCGAATCGTTCAGGTTTCCCGCTCCGAATCCCAGGACCGACAAAAAGATGCCGCTTTTACGCTTTTGTTCGATCATCTGGACCAGTTCACTGTCACCGGTCAGCCCGACATTGAAATCGCCGTCGGTTGCCAGAATGACGCGGTTATTTCCGCCCTGAATAAAATTATTCGCCGCGACCGTGTATGCAAGCTGAATTCCCTGCCCACCGTTGGTTGAGCCGCCGGCTTCCAGATCATTCAAGGCGGACACTATTTCGCCTTTATTACTCACAGGTGTCGAAGGCAGCACCAATCCGCTCGAACCCGCGTACACCACAATTGCCACGCGGTCCTGCGGTTTCAGTTGATTCACCATCATTCGCAGCCCGTCTTTCAGCAGCGGCAGCTTGTCGGGCGAGTTCATCGAACCCGACACATCCACAAGGAAAACTAGATTTGTCGCCGGAATGTCATCGAGCGAAACCTTTCTGCCTTGAAGTCCGATCTGTACGACCTTATGCTTCGTATTCCACGGACAAACGGCCGTCTCCGTATTCACGGAAAAAGGAACGTCGCCGACAGGCTGCGGGTAGTCGTATTCGAAATAGTTGATGAGTTCTTCGATGCGGACGGCGTCTTTCGGTGGAAGCTGGCCATTAGTGAGATAGCGGCGGACATTCGCGTACGAAGCCGTATCGACATCGATGGAAAATGTCGAAAGCGGCGCCCGCGAGCTTTCGAGAAAGGGATTTTCGGTAATTTCGGCATACCGTTCCCCGGCCGCCGCGTCGTCCGACTCCGCCTTCCGTTTCGCTTCGGACATCGGAGCGGCTCCTGCCGTTGAATTCGAAGATGTTGAAGTGTCATAGATCGGTTGGCTTGCGACGTTAGTGTTGCCTGCATCGGCCTGATCGCCCTGCATCGAGCTGCCGCATGCTGAAAAAATAAGGCTGGATAAAACCGAAAGGCTCATTAACCAACGCGAAGAGAAGATTTTTTCCTGTTTCATTTGTACGCTCCAAAAGAAAATGCAAATTTATATCTCTGACTCGAACTGCATATGTGGACAAGAACGGGTTTAAATTTCAAACTTGCAGTTTTAATCTATTTCTTCAGGATGGACGCATTTCCGTGAACGAACAACACCTGTCTCATGTGCGCGGCACCGTTATTCTGCAGGTGTTCGACATCGGTAAATGCACTTTCGGATACGACTGCGGAAAAATAGAAATTTTGAGTCCGGTCAATGCGTTCCGAATCAGGCACATAGGTCTCAAAGGACAAATATGCCTCATTTCGATTATTTAGTGCCACCGTTGCGGTTTCCACAAAATCAAACGAAAAACCATTCAGATCGGAAAGCTTCGCATTTACGAAAAGTTTTTGGGGAGATCGTCCAACGCCGACCCTGATTTTAACGATAAGCTTTTTCGAATCGAGATCGAATTGGACGCTCTGGACCTTATGCGGTAAGACGGCGGATCTCGACGTCGGGCAAGAAACAATGACCCGCTCATCCCTGATCTCGACCTCATTGACACTCGGCATTCGCAAGCGGTCGGCGGCAAAGAAAATTGCAATAAATGTAACTACAATTACGCTGAATATAACAAAACCGAAAACATGTTTTTTCATGGCATACTTCTCCTTTAGAAATTTAGAACGCTAGAGCAAGGAGTAAGTTGCAGATTAAAAAAGATATCCTACGCCTGTCTGATCCATTTCCACACTTCGGGGATCGTCGCCCGCTTGCCGTACATCAGCATGCCGACGCGGTAAACGCGTGAAGCGAGCCAGACCAGAATCGCGATCGCGACGGCGTTGATAGACACCGACAGGGCGATCTGCCAAAACGGCGGCATTTCGGCGAGTATTCGGACCGGCATCGTTATAGGAGCAAAAAACGGAGCGATCGAAACCCAGAATGAAAGGGAAGAATTCGGGTCGCGGATGACGGCAAAACTGAAATAAAACCCGACGAGCAAAACCATTATCGGCGGGAACGAGAATTGGCCGCCTTCCTGTACGGTCGTCACCATCGCGCCGATCAGGGCGAAAATCGACGCATATATAAAGAAACCGAGGAGGAAGAAAATAAAGAAGTAAAAGATCATCAGCGGCGTGATGTTAGGGATGGAGATTGGAATCCCCATGGCATCCATTTGCGTCATTCCGACGCCGATCAATACAACAGCCGAGATCACCCAGATCGATAACTGCGTCAGGCCGGCGAGGCCCACGCCGACTAGTTTGCCGAACATCAAGTCGAACGGTTTCGCCGACGAAAAGAGAATTTCGGCGATCCGCGTTTCTTTCTCTTCAACGACCGCACCCATGATCGCCTGCCCGTAGATCGTCAGCGTGATATAGATCATTAGGCCGATAATAAAAGCCGCAATGAAGGTACTGTCACTGTCCTTCGCTTCGCCCGTCTCGCTGATGCCGCTCGTATTCAAATTGACGTTTTTGCTCAATTCTCGGAGTTTCGATTCGTCGATATTGGCGTCGGCAAATCTCTGCGAACGCACTGCCTGATTAAGAGCGTCTTCGAGCGTCGAATTTGTGACGAAGTCTCCGGCCTTTCGCGAATAGAAATCGAACTCGGCATTCGGCGCGTCAATGTCCGGCGGTAAGATCAGGTAGGCGTCGATCCCGTTCTCGGCGATCTTTCCATTCAGTTCGCGTAACACCAGTTCGATCGGCTTTTCCCTAGAATTATAATCGACAAAAACAAACGACCCGCCCAGCTGTTCCGATCCGCGTTTCAGCCTTTCGTCCTGCGAGGCGGAGATGTCCTTCATTGAATCTCTCGCCGCCTGCCTGGCTTTTTCCGCGATCCTTTCGACCGACAGATTTTCCCTCAATCGCGATTCAAGCTTCCCGCTCTGATCCACGACCACGATTCGCGTGGCGTCGCCCTTCAGCGAAAAAATGATTGCAGGAACAACTGCAAACATCGCCGCCAGCAAAGGAAATAAGAGGGTTCCGATCAGGAATGACCATTTGTATACGACTTTTTTATATTCGTGTTTTACGACCGCGAAAAACTTTCTCATATTGAATCAACCACTTATTTCGGCGATAAAAATATCGTTAAGGCTCGGCTCGATATGCTCAAATTTTGAGATGACCGCTCCGCTTTCGATCAGGCGTTTTAAAAGCGTCTGATCGCCCACGTCCTGCGCCAGGTGAATTTCCTGTTCGTCTGAATGCGAAATTATCTTTTCAACTAGCGTTTTGTCATTCAAAACCGCTTCAGCTCCGCTCGCCCGCAATGCGATCAGATTTTCCCCATAGCCGGCCTTAACACTGCGGAGGCTGCCTGAAAGAATTTTTTTCGATTTATTGATCAGAAGAATATCGCTGCAGAGCCGTTCGGCGGTTTCCATTAGGTGCGTCGAGAAGATGATCGTCTTTTCCCTCGTCTTAAATTCGGCTATCACGTCCATCATAAATTCGACATTTATCGGATCGAGGCCCGAAAACGGTTCGTCGAGAATAAGCAGGTCGGGATCGTGCAGGACCGTCGAAATAAACTGGATCTTCTGCTGCATTCCCTTGGAAAGATCTGTCGTTTTTTTCTTTTTCCATTCGCTAAGGTTCATGCGATCAAGCCAGCGATCGATCCTCTTATCGGCTTCTGCGGACGGCACGCCTTTCAACTCGGCGAAATAGCGAAGCTGGTCGACGATCTTCATCTTCTTGTAAAGCCCGCGTTCCTCCGGCAGATAACCGATGCGGTTTTGCAAATCGTACGACATTTTGTGGCCGAAAAGCTCGATGGAACCGGCATCCGGCGCCGTTATCCCTACGATCATCCGAATGGTTGTCGTTTTCCCGGCACCGTTCGGTCCCAGAAAACCGAAAACGCGCCCGGCCTGCACGTCAAAACTAAGGTCTTCGACGGCAGTAAAATCCCCAAAACGCTTTGTTACATTTTCGACCCTGAGAGTGACGTTTTCCTGATTCATATTCGTAAGGAAGATTAGCATATATGCTATAGTTTCTAGAATTTATGGAAATTTTTGTATACAGAAAAGGTGCTCAAAAAGTGGAAGAAGGCTTCTCGGCCGAAGATCTTCCGGAACTTTTAGCGGATGACACCAATGTGATCTGGGCCGATTTCCGCGGTGAAACTAGAGAGGAACTCGAGAATACCAGGAATATCCTTCTTAATGTCTTTAAGTTTCATCCTCTGACGGTCGAGGACTGCCTCGAAACCCGCAATCAGCCGAAGGTCGAGGTTTTCCCGGACTATCTTTACTTCATCGTCCACGGCATAAAGCCGGAAGTAACAACGACCGTAAATTTCGTGACCAAGGAAATGGATGGATATTTAGGCAAAAATTTCGTTGTGACCTTCCACGCCGAGCGTTTCCTCAGCGTCAAGCTCGTCAAACAGCAGATCCGCAACAGCCCGTTCGCGTTCCAGCGCGGTGCGGCCTATCTTTTACATCAAATTCTCGATCAGCTTGTCGATCTTTACATGCCTATCGTTGATGACTACGACAGGTACATTAACCAGATCGAAGAGCGCGTTTTTCTGATGCGCAAGGGAAATAATGCGATCCTCGAAGAGATCATGGACCTGCGCCGCAGCGTTGCACGGCTGAAAAGAATTTCCGCCCGGCAACTAGAGGTCCTTTATCGCATGTCGCACGCCGAGTTCCCGCAGATACCTGAAAATGTGCTGCCGTTTTATCGCGACGTTCACGATCATCTGGTTCGGATCTCAGACCTTTCTGAAAGCTATCGAGATCTCGTCAGTGGTTTATTCGATATTCATTTCTCGATAGTCGCTAATCGGACGAACGACGTTATGAAAGTGATGACAATATTCTCGGCGATCATGCTGCCGCTGTCGGTCATCGCCGGAATTTACGGTATGAACTTCGACAACATGCCGGAACTGAAAACGAAATATGGCTATTTCGCTACGCTTGCGACCATGGCAATCGTCGCCGGAACACTACTAGTATATTTTTGGAGAAAAGGCTGGCTTTTTCAAAAGGACGAAGAATTTGTTCCGAAGGGCGATGATATACATAAGACGGTAGTTTAATTATCGCCTGGCGGAACGGGTCAGAACCGGGCGCGATTTTTCATCCTAAATGCTTTGCAGCAGGCGTTTTACTTGAGAATCGCCAAATCCATAAACACCGGCACGTTTCGAAAACTCGGTAAAAATTTCATTGAAAGGCTCTCCATTGCTAATTTCCGCTAATATTTGTTTCGGTCGAATGTCTTTTTCAATCGCAGCCTCGCAGACTTCTTTCAAATAAAGAAAGCACGGCGACTTTTGCTCCGCGAGATTTTTTAGCCTGGCGTGGTCGTTAGTTCGATAGGCGTCCCACAACTCAGTTCCAAGCCTAATGTCTTCATCTGAGAATTTTTTACGCTCGGCAAAGCAAGGTTTAAGATCGTCCGCACTGGCGTCCCCGAAACCTTTCCATTTATCCGATTCAGAATCTACCTGCGGCTGGACGCGGTAAACATCCGCCGCCGCTCCTTCGAGCTGAGAAAGGCAAAACCACATATTTACCTGGCAAAACAATTCGTGCTCGAACCAGAGATTTACTTCATCGCCGGTTTGCAGGTCCTGCAATTTCCTGAATTCATTGGCGACATTTTTTGAATACGAATGATCGGAGTCGCCATAGGTTTTCCCCAGAAACGAAGACCGTACAGACCAAAATTCGTCGAGCGTATCAGCTTTCACATCTCCGTCGATCAGGCATTCTCGGCAGACGGCAATCTCGCCCTCTATTCCGGTTTGCTTGAATCTTTCCGTCAGCGAA
>JACMMN010000390.1 GCA_014379075.1 Pyrinomonadaceae bacterium
CAGCGAAGGCCCATAGTCAATGTCAGATTCGGCCGAATCCTCCAATTGTCTTGAGCAAACAAACCCATTGTGGTTTCCCTAATTTCGAAATACCTTGGTCCGGCTGCAACATATCGGCCGTCGCCGCCCAAAACACCTCCATTAGCGTAGCCCGAGACTCTCCCCGTGAGCGTGGCATAGAGCCCGCCGGCGTTGGCAAGGTCCGTAGTCGACGCCCCTGGAAAATTCGTAGGCTGATTTGCCGCTGAGAAAAGAGGTACCGCCGCGGTGTCCTGAGCGAGTATTCCAAAACTGATCGTGGGCACCACGCGTGCTATATCGTCAGATTTGGTTTCAATCCGCTTGTACTGGCCGCCAAACGTCAGCGTATGATTACCCGTTATCCAGGTAACCGTATCGGTAAAATCATTCGTGGGTGACGTGCGGCTGCTGTAAGCGTTTCTGATCGTCGGATTAGTTAGGCCGGCTCCGAATCCAAACGTATACCCGCCTTGCGTTTCCGTGAAGAATTCTGTTCCGCCCTTGAGAACGAATGCTGATTGGCCCCAAAGTTTTGCGTAACGAAATTCGTTTACTATGTTCTGGCCGAAATTCGAACGAAGGGCGATGGAATTTGAGTATCTGTCAGATTCCTGTGAGCCGGCATTGCTCAAGCCCGGAAACGCAGGATCGACACTGTTGAGAAAGTCGACATTCGAACGGAATGGCTGAGAATTATAGACATTCTCCAACGAATGATTCTTTGTGAGGTTGAAATCAAAACGCAACGCCAGGAACCCGCGTCTTTGCTCGCCCGGGTTAACGAAGTTGAAGTTTTCTCGATAGTTGATGCCGGAAACGGGAGTAAAGGTGCCAGCTCCAGCCGTTGATGCCCGAATAAGGTTGAGGACTGAATTGACGGTCGGATCGATTGCCGTAGGAAGTCCTGCGGCACCAGCGAGCGCCAGTAGATTCCGTTGGCAATTCATTTGCGTACCGCTTACAGCCACGCATGTAAGACCAGGTGAGGCTGCCGGCACTCCCCCAGCCGGGATAGTTCCCGTGTAGGAAAAAACACCGGACTGTCCTAAGGTCGTCAGAACCTGCCGTGTACGGGGCGGTGACGACTCATTAAGGTGGAATCTTTCATAATTGACAAAGAAGAACGCTCTATCCTTACCCGAATTGAACAATGGCCCGCCGCCGTCTCCAAAGTTTAAAAACGGAATCGGGCCGCCAAAGCGGGCACCGAATTGATTAAGGCGAAGTTTTCCTCTCTGCAGCCGGTCACGGTTATTTAGGAAATTATTGGCGTTGAGGCCTTCGTCTCGATGCTGCCAAAATCCACTGCCGTTGTAATCATTTGTTCCCCTGCGGGTAACGAATCTGATCTGAACCGCTCCGTCTCCGGAACTCTCGGCGCCGGGACTTGCGGTAGAAACCGTAACTTCGTCTATAGCGTCAATCCGCGGACGTACGAAGGTAAAAAATCCGTCGGATGATTTGAGGTAATTGTCTTGTACGTCAACCCCATCGATCTGAATCGTCAGGGCGCTTTTCGGGAGACCGTTAATCGAGGAAGTACGGACTGTGCCTATGGTGTTCGTACCGGGCAAAAGCGTAATCAGATCCAGAGCGTCACGTGACTGGATCGGCGTCTCGAGGATCTGTCGTCCCTGAATATTCGTGCCGACAGTCGCGGTTTGTGTTTGAAGCACTTCCGCTCCACCTGTGACTACGACAGTTTCCTCGATCTTGCCCGCCTCCAGCGTAATATCAACTGTTGCGGGTGTTCCGACGTCGACTTTGACGTCTCTCACAACCGAGGTCTTAAAATTTGATGAAGATGCGGTGACTCTATAGAGACCCGAAGACACAGCCGGAACGATATAGGTTCCGCTGCTGCTGGCAGTGGCCGTAAATTCTTGGCCGGCCTCACCATTGACAGTTATGGTCGCGCCTGGGACTACAGCCCCTGACTGGTCGATCACTGTGCCTGAGATCGACCCTGTGGTTTGACCGAAAACTAATATTTGAGTGACCATCAGCAAAACGCTGACTGCCATCAAACGTAACACTCTTTCTTTCATATGTTCCTCCAAGATGTAGATTCAACTGCAATAACTAAATTCAAAAGAATAAAGACGGTACTGCAAGCAATGAAATTGAGAGCGTGTATAAGGATGAGTGAGTGTATAAAAACTAATTATACTGAACGCAAATAGGCAATTTATGTGCCTAAGATATGCAAATACCACGACCCTTGATTTTATTGAAATTAAACCCTTGCCGCTTCATCAATGTTAAAGTCTGCGTTCCGTTTTTTGGATGATATACAAGATTCTGGATAACGTATAGCGCCCGACGAAGAACAACTGAAAATGGAAAATTAGAGTTGAGCGAGAAAATGAGAAAAGGAGAACGGAAGCGGCCTCCAATTCTCCTTTAAGTATTATGCTTTTGTTCGTTGTTTACGTCTGCATTGACGCCAGGAATTCGGAATTCGTTTTGGTTTTTGAAAGCCTTTCCAGGACTACTTCCATTTGTTCGACGGGCGACAACGGGTTGAGCACTCGGCGCATTACCCATATACGACTCAGGTCTTCCTTGCCGATCAAGAGCTCTTCTTTTCGAGTGCCCGAACGCTGGAGATCGATGGCCGGGAAAAGACGTTTGTCCGATAACCTGCGGTCGAGATGGATTTCCGAGTTACCAGTTCCCTTGAACTCTTCAAAGATAACGTCATCCATACGCGAACCGGTGTCGATCAATGCGGTCGCGATGATCGTCAAACTTCCGCCTTCTTCGATGTTGCGGGCGGCTCCGAAGAAACGCTTCGGCCTTTGCAGGGCGTTCGAATCGATACCGCCTGAGAGTATTTTACCCGACGGCGGCACGACCGCATTATGTGCACGGGCGAGACGAGTGATCGAATCGAGCAAAATTACCACGTCGCGTTTATGTTCGACGAGGCGTTTTGCTTTTTCGATAACCATGTCGGCGACCTGGACGTGACGCGTCGGCGGTTCGTCGAAGGTCGATGAAATCACTTCACCTTTTACCGAACGCTGCATGTCCGTAACTTCTTCCGGCCGTTCGTCGATGAGCAGAACGATCAGCGTGACCTCCGGATGATTTTCGGTGATCGAATTCGCGATGGTTTGCAGCAAAACCGTTTTACCGGTTCGCGGCGGAGCGACGATCAGGGCCCGCTGGCCTTTACCGATCGGCGTGACGAGATCCATCACGCGTGCGGCGATGTTGTCCGGCCCGATCTCCATCGAAAGCTGCTCGTCGGGATAAAGCGGCGTCAGATTATCAAAGAATACCTTCTCTCTCGACTGCTCCGGGGCTTCGAAATTGATGGCTTCGACCTTGATCAGGGCAAAGTAACGCTCACCCTCCTTCGGCGGACGGATCTGTCCGGAAACGGTATCGCCGGTTCGCAGATCGAATTTGCGGATCTGCGAAGGGCTAACATAAATATCATCCGGGCCGGGTAAATAGTTGTATTCCGGCGCACGCAGGAAACCGAAGCCGTCCGGCAGTGTTTCTAAAACACCTTCCGAAAATATAAGTCCGCTTTTTTCGGTTTGCGCCGCGAGAAGTTTGAATATGAGTTCCTGCTTTCGAAGGCCGGTAGCGCCTTCGATACCCATCTCTTTAGCAATATGCGTCAATTCGCTGATCGACATATCCTTTAAATCGGCAAGATTCAGCAGTTCGCTTTTCGCATTGCCGTTCGAGGATTTAGAGCTTTTTGATTCAGTATTAGCATCATCGTTCGATCCATCATTCGACGGGCCAAGGTTCGTTTCTTCCACAGCTTCACCGCCGTTCGAGACTTCTTCGATTTCGAGGGCACTTTCCTCGGCTTTTACGGCTTTGGGCTTGCGGGTGGGTGTTGTTTTTGTTGCCATTTTGTTCGGTTTGTACCGGTAACGCGCTGAATCGGGTCAACGCTTTAGACTTTCAATGTATTTTTCGGCGAAACGCCTTGAGAACAGACTCAGT
This sequence comes from Pyrinomonadaceae bacterium, assembly GCA_014379075.1. GTDB lineage: Bacteria > Acidobacteriota > Blastocatellia > Pyrinomonadales > Pyrinomonadaceae > OLB17. The sequence continues at coordinate 3,994 of JACMMN010000390.1, forward strand.
ATATTTAGGTGGAGAAAATCGTATGGATTCGTATGTAGTAAAACAAATGAAATAAGTCCGGAGGTTCCTCCAAAACTATTCGAATGATTACGGATACTTAGATTATTACCACGACGACGAAAATAATGCAAACCTTATCTCAATTTTTTTTTGACGGCATCTTCTATCTCAGACCAAAGAGCCTCCCGGCCTTTACCTGTTGACGCTGAATACGAAAGGATTTTGCTTTCCGGCAGGGCTTTTTCTATTACCCGCAATTGTTTTTGCAACTCATTTCTTGATAATTTATCCGATTTGGTCGCTACGACAATGTGGTTCTTATTGTTGAACAGTAGCCATTCGTGAAGCTGGAGGTCAAGCGTTGTCGGCTTGTGACGCGAATCGATAAGTTGGATGCACAACGCGAGCTCTTGGCGTTCGGAAAGATATTCTTCGGCCATCGTTCCCCAATCGGCACGCATCGATTTGGAAACTTTAGCGTAGCCATATCCCGGCAGATCAACGAAATATACCTTTTCGTTGACCAGAAAATAATTGATGCTTTGGGTCCTGCCAGGCGTGTTCGACGTTCTTGCAAGGGCCTTTCGCTGTAGGAGAGAATTTAGCAGAGACGATTTGCCAACATTAGAGCGCCCAAGAAACGCTACCTCCGGCAATCCGTCGGCAGTCCAATGGCCGCGCTCAAAAGCACTTTTAACAAACTCGGCGGAAGTAACCTTCATAGTACCTCGACTGGATCACGGATCTAGTTCGATTTTGATCCTCGCGGCCAAATCCGAATTTCGTTTTAAAAAAAAGACGGAACAGCAGATTTCCCTGCTGTTCCGTCGACACGCTTTTTCTTGCTATTGCCCCAAAAAGTCGAGGTTCGAAACAGCTCCCGTATGATTGAAGATGCGGTTTACGGGTACGAATGTTAACCGTCTATTTACTGGCGTAACCGTGTAAGTTACACCCGTCGGCACGTTCTGGAAAGTGTAGAATCCGAACGAACTCGTGGTGGTCAACTGATTTACCGTTGCGCCGTCAGTCAACCGAACCGCTACTCGGCCAATGCCGCGTCCCACTGAGTTAGTTATCCGCCCGCCTAAATTCGCGGTTGACGACGAACTCTGACAACAGAGACGCGTCACCGTGTAAATAGAAACGGTGTCGATACGCTGTCCGCCGTTAGCAGGATTGGTACCGGTGTCGTAGGCGGTGCGGAATCTGATCTGAGCCTCCTGGCCAAAAGAAGCAGGCGGCAGGTTTACGGTCGTGGTAATAAACCCGCCCGAGGTACCAGTCCACGCCGCTCGTCCAGTAAGCACACTGTCAGTCACGCCGATGGCACCATTATAGCCTCCGGCAACAAAGCTGCCGCCGGCCGTTATAATGTCGGCAAACGGCCCGCCATTAATGCTGATTTCCAGCACGCCGCCGTCAAACCCGGCTTCCGTATTGAAGTTATTCTTGAACGAAAGCTGTACCCCTGGATTGGTACCAGTTCCCGGAGCGGCCGGTACGTCAATGAAATCCGACGTCAGGCTGTTGTCGCCTGGGGTCGTTGTGCCGCCGGTTGCCGCGGAATTCGGTGCCGTATCGAAAAACGCCGTGGTCGTTGTCCATAACGGAGCGCTGCCGCTTTGCGCGGTAGTTATACCCGCGGGCAGTGCAGGGGCGACGACACCGTCGAAATTCTCGATCAGCGGCGTTCCCGCAACTATGGCGCCGAGCGTATAAGTAACGCTGAGAGTGCCTAAATTCGCTGCCCCATCCTGGAGTTGGAATGTTAGTGTGATCGTGTCGCCGCAATTGCCGGCTGCTGTAAAGGTGAAGTTACGCGAGGCCGTCGAGGCTGCTGCGATCGCCCCGTAATTCTGAGGACCGCTCGGAGATGTTACACCGCCGGTCGGCTGCAGCGTGGCGACGAGATTCGTCGTGGGGCCTCCTCCGACATTCTGAATGTCGAAACTGACCGTTACGGTTTCGCCCGGATCGATTGCTCCATTACCAGGCAGGCAGCTCTCCGCGACGAGAGCCGAAGCACCGCCTGGACCGCTTGTGCCATTACCACCTGCTCGGATAACCGGCAGAAGTTGGCCTGGAATAGGAATTTCATAAATTCCGCGGCCGTGAGTCGCAATTCGGAGCACCCTGTGGATGTTTACGATCTCCGCATCGAATACCGCGACACGCGGCAAACCTGTGCCAAACGGAACCCAACTCGTTCCGCCGTTGGTCGACTGGAAAACGCCGATGTCCGTCCCTGCGTAGAGAGTATTGGAGTCTTGCGGGTCAACGACAAATGCATTGACCGGAACTTGCGGCAAGCCGCTTGTTGCCGCGGCCCATACAGGAGTCGCATCGCTGAGGTTTGTCGTTTTCCAAACGTTGCCGATGCCGAAGGCAGCCAGGGTTACATACGCCGTGGTTGGGTTGTTCGGATCTATGACTGCCCGACCGACAAAGGCGTTAGGTATTGTGTTCGAAGGGTCTAGATTTACAAGCGGGCTTACGCCGGTACTCGTTCCAAAAATATTGCCGTTGTTTTGGCCGATAATGCGAACGCGATCGTCCTGAGCCGAGACGCCGATCGCACTGATAGCAACACCTGCCTGAATCGGTTCCTGACTGACCTTCGTCATCGTAGCTCCACTGTCGGAAGATCGATAAAGCACATCCGAACCGAAATACAGTGTATTCGGGGTGCCCGGGCCGCGTTCCATGGGAGCGTAGAAAAGAATAGCCGAAGCGGCGCACGTCATACCGTTCGGAGTGACGCCACCAAACCCGCAACCGAAGAAAGTCCAGTTATCGCCGGCATTCAAGCTTCGCGAATAGCCCATCGCATTGGTTTGATTGAAAAAAGTGTGATACATCGTGACCGCGGTGTTATTCTGCGCGTTTTGATCGATCACGGTATAGCCGCCATCCCCGCCCTCGCTATTGGTCCACGTCTGGTTCGGACGGAAAAGGTTCGTGCCGTTGTCCTGTGTTCCGCCGATGGTCAAGAATCGGTCGAGTGGATGTACAGCAAGACTCATAAACTGTGTCGCGCTAAACTCAGAATTGTTCAACGGCGTCCAGTTCGTCCCGCTGTTATTCGACCTATAGATACCGCCGTCGGAACCGAAATAGATCGTCGAGGGCTGTGAGGGCGAGACTGCAATAGCATGTGAATCAACGTGCAGACCCTGAGCAGTTGCGGCGTTGTTGGTAAAAGTCGTTCCGCCATTGGTTGACCGTCCGAATGCAAGGGCCGGTGCACCGCCGAGAAAAACGTTGTCGGCATTCGTCGGATCTACAGCTATTGCGATGTCGTAAAAGCATTGCGGAGTACAGAAGTTATTGTCGATCCGCTGTGTCCACGTCGTTCCGCCATCTATACTGATCAGCACACGCCCACCCAAATTTCCGGTTGCTGCGTAAATCGTCGGGTTCGGCCCGGACGTGTGATGTATAGCAAATTCAGCTGTCAGCTCACTTGTCGCACCGCTGTTAAAAATCTCCCGTAGTGTAAATGTAGGTGCCGGGGCCAACGCATCGGTCGAAACGTAAATACCGCCTGTTCCGCCGCCGGCTATAAGATTAGCAATCAATAAATTCGGATTTAACGGATCGATCACAATATCACGGACACTTCCATTAAGATTCCCCGCCAGGCCGGTTAGCTTCGCAAACGTTGGGCTCGCGGCAGTGGCGTTCGTGGAACGATAGATTCCGCGGGCAGGCAATACATTATTTGCCTGGCCGCCGATGCCGCCGCCGCCGGAGGCAGACGCAACGAAAATGGTGGCCGGATCGGTCGGGTGAACAACGATTTCGCCGATCGAACGACCGGTAAAGATATCGGCGGTCGTAGCATCATCGTTGAGCGGTCCAGTTATGACCGGCGATGCGGAGCTGGCATTATCGATACGGTAAACCCCGACGCCAAAAAAGCAGTCTCCGCAAAAACCGGCTTCACCCGTGCCGACGTAAATCGTATCGGGCTGCGATGGGGCGATTGCAATTGCACCAATGGCGAGCGATAGTGCATTATCCATTAACGGCGTCCAATTCGTGCCGCCGTTCGTCGATCGGTAAAGCCCGCCCTGAGCAGTTCCCACGTAAACGATATCGGGATTAGTTGGATGCACCGCAATCGATATGGTTCGTCCAGAAACCGGTGTCGGGAAACCTATCGTTTGCCCGTTTGGTATCGGAGCGGGGCCGAGCGGAACCCATGCCGCTTGCGGGGAGCCGAATCTAGCCAAATCGGACTGTTTTTGTTCAAATTCCTTAACTGCTTCCACACGGAGCTGCGGGTCGAACATTTCATCTTTATGAACGCCGCGATACATTCCGAGCATTTCTGCCCGCCGCGTCATATAATCTTCTTTATTAACTTTGAATTCTGCAAACCGTGGGACATCCGGTTCCACGCCGCTTCCGCCGAATATCTGCCTCTGGATACCAGCCGCAACTTCGGGATTTAGATACAAGCCAAAAACGGCCCCGCCGATAAATAAAAGCGCTGCACTAAGAATAAAGAATCTTTTCATTACTGCTCCTGTGTGGAAATCAAATTTTTAGGGTTAGAAAATCGTGTGACACTTAATCTAGTTTATAATTCGGAAAATAACAAGCGATTTTGCGCAAACTACCGAAAAATGGGATTATTTTTTTGAAAATGCAAAGATCGGCATGCATAGGCAACAACCTGAATAAACTTCGAGTGCGGCTTGCGTTTACAGAATTGCATCGAAGTTCAGGGCGATGCCTTACCGTTATCCAGATAAGTTTTATGAGATTGTTCAGATTTATCATGCGCTACAATCCATTGTTCTTGATTAAGGCCCTGTCGCTCAATTGCACCGTGCGAAATCGATTAGCCGCCTTTCTAGTCCTGGCGTCGCTAATTTTTTCAGGGGATCAATTAGCCGCTCAGACTTCTGTCACGCAAACGAAAACATCGAAGCCTACCGGCAAAATAAAAAGCAGCTCCGCTAAGAAAATGAATAAAAAGTCGTACCAGATCAATCCGAGTATTTGGGGTTCGCGGGATGCCGGGTTAGTTATAGAAAAAGACTCGGTTAAAATCGAATACGCATGCGCGTCGGGTGAGATAAATTTACCGCTGGCTGTTAGCGCGGACGGCAGTTTTAAAGCCGAAGGAACTCACACTCGACTTTCTCCAGGGCCAATTCTCATCGATTCTCCGCCAAAGGCCCGACCTGCCGGCTATGAAGGCAAAATTACGGGAAAGTCAATGACGCTAAAGGTGACCCTAACGGAAACAAAAGAAGTCATCGCCGAACTCACCCTCGAGCGGGATATACAGGCAAGAATTACGCGATGTCTTTGACCTACCAATCTAAAAGGGAAAGCGTGCTTTGATCGCTTTCCCTTTTTCACTCTCTACTTCCGATTTTTTCTATCGGCTATTCGATCGAAGTAGTAATCTCCGCCGACGGCGTATCAGCGTTCCAGAGTTGCTGTGTCTGAATAGCCTTGACATCCTCGACGTATTCCAAGGCATACCGCAGCACTTCGTCTATAGTATCGACCGTATAGATCGTCAGGTCTTCACGGACCTCATCGGGAATGTCGGTCAGGTCTTTTTCATTTTCCTTCGACAATATAAGTGTTTTCAGCCCGAAACGGTGTGCCGCGAGAAGTTTTTCCTTGACACCGCCGATCGGCAAAACCTTTCCACGCAGTGTGATCTCACCGGTCATCGCAACATCGTGACGGGCTTTTGTCTTTGTGAGGGCTGAGACCATCGCCGTCGCTATAGTAATACCGGCGCTGGGCCCGTCCTTCGGGATAGCACCTTCGGGAACGTGAATATGCAGATCCTTTTCGCGAAAATCCTTCGGGTCGATGCCGAGTTCCTCGGCCCTGGAACGCACGCACGTCAAAGCCGCACGGGCTGATTCCTGCATTACTTCGCCAAGCTTTCCGGTCAGCGTCACCTCGCCTTTACCGGCAACCAATGTAGCTTCGACCTGCAAAACATCACCGCCGACTTCCGTCCATGCCAAACCATTGACTAGACCGATCTCGCTCTTCCGGGCAATGTCCTGCTTGCGGAAACGAATGGTTCCCAACAATTCCTGAACCTTGTCCGCGTCGATCACCACACGAAAATCGTCTTTCACTTCCGAGATCACATATTTTCGGGCAATCTTCCGCAGACAAGAACCGATCTCACGTTCAAGATTTCGAACACCCGCTTCCCTTGTATAATGCCTGATGATCTCTAAAACGCCGTCGTCGGTAAATTTCACTTTTTCCGCATCGATACCGTTGTTTTCGGCCGATTTTGCTATCAAATGTTTCTTTGCGATCTCGGTCTTTTCACGTTCGGTGTAACCCGACAAGTGCAGTATTTCCAGCCTGTCCTGTAATGCCGGTGGGATGGTGTGAAGCACATTCGCCGTTGCGATAAAGAAAACATTCGACAAGTCGTAGTCCACGTCCAGATAATGATCGCGGAATGTATTATTTTGTTCTGGGTCGAGTACTTCAAGTAGCGCCGCACTCGGATCGCCTCTGAAATCCCGTCCCAATTTATCAACTTCATCCAGCAGTATCACGGGATTGATCGTTCCCGCACGCTTCATCAACTGCACGATCTGTCCCGGCAAGGCTCCGATGTAAGTCCTGCGATGCCCGCGAATTTCGGCCTCGTCATGGACGCCGCCTAGGGCGAGACGCATAAATTTACGCCCTGTCGCATTGGCTATAGATTTGCCGAGCGATGTCTTACCAACGCCGGGAGCACCAACGAAACAGAGAATAGTACCTTTCGGATTCTTGACAAGCTGGCGTACTGCAAGGAATTCCAATATTCGTTCCTTTATCTTTTCAAGCCCATAATGGTCTTCGTTCAAAGTTTTCTCGGCCTCGAGCAAATCATCGATCTCGTCCGAACGGTCTTTCCAGGGCACGTTTATCAGCCAGTCCAAATATGTCCTGGAAACCGTACTTTCAGCGGACATTGGCGGCATCGCTTCGAGCCGCGTGAATTCCTGCATGGCCTTTTCCCTGGCCTCATCGCTCATTCCGGCTTCCTCGATCTTCTTTTTCAGATCTTCCAGTTCCGCCTTATCGTCCTTGCGGCCAAGCTCTTTGTGGATCGCCTTGATCTGCTCGTTAAGATAATATTCGCGCTGATGCTTATCCATCTGCTTCTTGGTGCGCGAATGTATCGAGCGGTCGAGCTGCCGTTTTTCGATCTCATGCTCCAGCACGTCGATCAGCTTTTGCAGCCTTTCCTGAACGGAGACAGTTTCCAGAAGCTCCTGCTTTTCCTCGACGCTGATACGCAAATGCGAGGACATTGCATCGGCGATCTGCGCGGCCGAAATTCCTCTCAAACTAGCGTGCAAAGCATCAGTGTACGCATCCGGGGATACGCGGAGAAATTGTTCAACTAAAGTGTGTATCTTTTGCAGCAAACCGTCGGTTTTATAACCTGATTCATCGCTAGAGGCGATCTTGCGGACATGCGCGTAAAACATCCCGTCCGCGTCCTGTTCGACACGTACCGATTCGCCCCGTTCCCGCCCCTCGACGACGACCTTTATCTGTCCGTTGTCCTGTCGCTGGGCCTGCAGGATACGTCCCAGAGTGCCCGTCGAATAAATTTGGTCGGCCGTCGGTTCATCGATCGTCGCATCATGCTGCGTAGCCAGAAAAATATCGCGGTCGCCTGTCATCGCCTCTTCCAACGCACGAACGGAACTGGGCCGGCCGATCTTAAAGGCAACTTTCGTATAAGGAAAAATGACGACGTCGCGAATAGGGACCATCGGGTAGCGTTTGATATCCGATGGCATTTGATCTGTAAATTCTTGCATATTTCTGGGGAAAGCGGACTTTAATTCAAAATCTTTCGGGTCGCGTAAATATGGCTAATTCTATTTACGCAAAATTAACGGCGAAAAGCAACAGAATACCTCAAACGAAATACGCTTCTGGCGCCTTATAAAAGTTAGCTAAGTAAATGCCGATTCCCCAGGGAATTTTAGAAAAATAAACGCCATGTGAATTGGCGTCGTTTTCATCGTGGCGTTTATTAATTTAGTTTGTTAACGCTGTCTACGTTAGCCGGATTTGGAGCCCGATCAATACCCTTTCTTCTTTTTCGGAAAATTCGGATCGGCCTTTACTTCCAGGATCTGCGCCGTGTGCCGTTCGCTGTGGGCGGCCATGAAAAGAACCCACTGATACGCATCGAGTTCCTTGAACACCGGGTTAGGGCCGAAATGATCGCGGAGCGATTCCTTAGTATCTTTAATAAAAGTGATCGCGGTGCCGCGATTTTTTTCAAACTCGCCAGTGAGAGCTTCCCGTGTGGCCCATCGTCCGATCGGTTTCAAGATCTCCGGCGCCTGTGCCTTGGTGGTTCTTTCCGGGATCATCTTTAGGATCAACTCGTCTTTTCCTTTCGCCGCCTCGCGTTTTGACGGATCGGCAGGCGATTTCATCACCTGTCCGGTTATCAAGCCGAAGATCGTTTGTTCAGAGATGCCGATGTGCTCGGCTACCTCGGCTACGGACCATCGGTCCGCTGCCGGCTTAAATTTCCATTGCTCCTCGCTGAGGCCTTTTATGGAGTCGAGGAATTTATCACGCGTTTGTTTCAAATACGCAACGCCCTTTTCTCTTTCATCAGTAGTAAGCGACTCCGAAGCACCTTGTGCAATCGCGCTCACAGTGAATGCAAATAGGATAAGAAAGAACAAAACCAGTTTTCTCATTTCGGTTACTCCTTTGCGGACTATATTAAATACGACCTGCTCGCCAAACTCAGGCCAGCCTAAACGTTATGAGAGGAAAACGCATTATACATCCAAAAAGTTTTAATACGGAAGGCGAGACAAGAAAATGAAAATTGCTATGCGGCTTCTTCTATACGGGGAGCGATCACGTCGAAAACAGGAGTTTTCCGCTCGATCATTTCCCTTGTGATAAGGATGTCCTTAACCCTCTTCTCGGATGGCAAAATGTACATCGAATCGAGCAGAATCTCTTCCATGATCATCATCAACCCGCGTGCTCCAACCTTGCGTTTGTGTGCTTCCTGAGCGATTGCCTTCAATGCTCCTTCAGTGAATTTCAACCCGATATTATCGAATTCGAACTTGCGTTGGTATTGCCGCACAAGTGCGTTTTTCGGCTCGGTGAGTATCTGGATCAAGGCGGCTTCGTCAAGCTCGGTCAGTGTGCCGACGACCGGTAAACGTCCTACGAATTCGGGTATTAAGCCATAGTGGATCAGGTCTTCCGGCTCAAGCTTTGCAAAAGCCTCATGCTGGCGCTGCTTGCTTGATTTTATGTCCGCCTGAAAACCAAGCGACCTGTTGCGATAGCGTTTTTCGATGACCTTTTCCAGCCCGATAAAGGCACCGCCGCAAATGAACAGGATGTTGGTCGTATCGAGCTGGATAAAGTCCTGCTGCGGATGCTTGCGGCCGCCGCCGGTCGGAATATTCGCGATGGTGCCTTCGAGGATTTTTAACAGGGCCTGCTGTACGCCTTCGCCCGAAACATCCCTGGTTATAGAGGGATTATCGTCCTTGCGGCAAATCTTGTCGATTTCATCGATGTAGATAATTCCCTGCTGCGCCCGCTCGACATCATTGCCTGCCGATTGAAGAAGTCTGAGCAGAATGTTCTCAACGTCCTCACCGACATACCCGGCCTCGGTCAGGCTGGTGGCGTCAACAATACAAAAAGGAACGCTTAATATGCGCGCAAGGGTTTGCGCAAGCAGCGTTTTTCCGGTTCCGGTTGGCCCGATCAAAAGTATATTGGATTTCTGAAGCTCGATATCCGTTCGCCGTTTGATCATCTCCAAACGCTTGTAATGCTGGTAAACTGCCACGGACAAACGCTTTTTAGATTCGTCCTGCCCGATCACATATTCGTCGAGGAAGCTCTTCAGTTCCTGCGGTTTTGGGATATTAGCTCTGGCTGTACTCGTTTCGGTCTGCTCGTCATCGTTGATGATCTCATTGCATATATCAATACATTCATTGCAAACATACACGCCAGGGCCTGCGATAAGCTTACGAACATCGTTCTGCGATTTACCACAAAACGAGCAGCACAAAAGTTCTTCAGGTCGTCTGAATTGAGCCATATAAGCAGTAGTCAGCGGTCAGTGATTAGCAGCTAGTCGTCAGATACTGACCACCAGCTCAACAACTATTTTTCCCTGTGTTCAATAACCTCATCGATCAAGCCATACTCTTTTGCCTGGATCGGCGAAAGTATCTTATCTCGTTCAACGTCAAGCTCGATCTGTTCGTATGTCTGGCCCGTGTGCTGGGCAAGGAGCCGCGATATCATTTCGCGCATTCGCAATATTTCCTCAGCCATCAGCCGGACGTCGGTCGCCTGTCCTTGTGCACCGCCGGACGGCTGGTGGATCAGGATGCGTGAGTGAGGCAGAGCAAAACGCTTCCCTTTGGTGCCGCCGGCGAGAAGGAATGCACCCATTGACGCACATTGTCCGACGCAAATGGTTGTCACATCGTTCTTGATGAACTGCATAGTGTCGTAGATCGCCATTCCGGCTGTGATCGACCCGCCGGGACTATTGATATAGATGTTGATATCGCGTTCGGGGTCTTCAGCTTCGAGAAAGAGCAGTTGTGCAACCAGAAGGTTTGCGACCATATCATCGATCGGAGTTCCGATAAAAATGATACTGTCTTTCAAAAGCCGCGAATAAATATCGAAAGCCCGCTCTCCCCGTGAGGTCTGTTCGACAACCATTGGAACTAACATAATGTTTTCTCTCTTTATTATTGCTATCGGAAATACTTTATAATTTAGATCACTCGAAGTAGGATAAGTTGTTGATATTACAGCTAATATCCATGCGATTCAGATTCTACAACTTATCTTTTAGAATGCAAGCCTGAAAATAACGCACTCATCACTTCGCGGCTTTTGTCTTTGCTTCTTTCTTCAGAGGCTCTTTCTTTTTGGCGGCTTTTTTCGGTTTATCTCTGCCCTCCGCCCCCGCATTCTGCGTTTCATCGACCCAGTCACCGTCGACGACCTTAGCTTTCGCCATCAATGCTTCAATTGCCTTTCGCGTGCGGAGGTTGTTGTCGATCGTACCGGTTCCGCCTTGTTTTTCAAGCGAATCTCGGACTTCTATCGGTGATATTTTGTAAAATTCCGCTAACTTCCCGATTTCTTCGTCGATTTCTTCCTTTGTAACGTCAACCTTTTCAGCTTCGGCGATCTTTTCGAGCAGCATTGCTCCGCGGACATCACGCTCCGCCTGTGTTTTCATCTGGGTGAACGCCATTTCAACAAAGTTACTTTCGACCTTGTTCAGATCAACGCCGCGCTGCTGCAGATCCTGGGCAAAATTGTTCAGTAGATTGCGGGCCTGATTTTCGATCAAGGTATTCGGTACTTCGAAGGAATTTTCCTCGATCAATTTTGCGATCGCATTGTTACGCACCCGAGCATCGGCATCCGTATCTGCATAAGTTTCCAGGTCGGCTCGAAGTTTTTTTCGCAGATCGGCGAGAGATTCATAGCCTTCGTCCAGACTTTTCGCCCATTCATCGTTCAAGTCAGGCACTTCCATTTTGCCGACCGATTTGATCTTTGCCTTATAATGCAGGGTCTTGCCCGCCAAAGCTTCTGATGAAAAATCGGCCGCATATGCTACGGTGAATTCCTTTTCGTCATCTTCTTTAACACCGACAAGATTTTCAGTAAAGGCTTTTTCGATAACTTCATCACCCAGAACGACTTCCAGATTTTCGGCTCTAATCGGTTCACCGTTCGGATCGTCTTCAAACGTTCCTTCGAGGTCGGCAATGACGGTGTCTCCGAGTTTGGACTTGCGGCCTTCGACCGGGATCAGTGCCGACTGTTCCTCTAGCCGTTTTGCGATCAGATCTTCCAGTTCACTATCTTCGACCGGGCGCCGGCGGCGTGTGACCTCGAGCCCTTTATATTTGGGCAGCGGAATGTCCGGCATTACCTCAACATGAACATGAAGCTTGACCGATTCCGAGCCGTTTACCTTGACGTTCTCGGAATTATCGATATGGAGATGCGGCTCAGTCAAAGGTTGGAGTTTGTGCTCCTGTATGGCTTCGGAAACTTTTTCCGGCAGAACCTGCTGCAATACTTCGCTTTTGATCTCTTCCTTGTACCGCATACGGCTAACATCCAGCGGGGCATATCCTTTGCGAAATCCGGGCACGGTAGCACCCTTGGCGTATTTCTGGCTAATCTTTCCGTAAGCGTCTTTTAACGCTTCGGCCGGAACTTCGATTTTTATCTCTCGTTGTGTCGGAGAAACTTCTGTAATTTCTGTTTTCATTTCCAGAAAAAGAATATCGAAGTTAAAAATAAATGTCGAATG
>JACMMN010000391.1 GCA_014379075.1 Pyrinomonadaceae bacterium
AAACAGATCCGAAGAATATTTCTTATTTTCGCGAAATTTCGCGTATTTTCGCGGGCAAATTTCTTACCCGCCGTACTTTCTCGCGATCACCGCTCCGAAAACGATGTGAAGCAGGCCGAAGCTTAGCGCCATCAGCCAATCCGAATACATCGCCGGAACAAAAAATGCCAACGCGCCGAGCAGCATGAAGAGCCAGCCCATGATCGAAACAGCCTTTACAGAGGACATTCCGCCGCAGACGACGGCCGCGCCGTAGAGCAGCAGCCAAACGCCGACCACCATATCCTTGTCGGTACCAAGCCGCAGCAAAGCAAATGTCAGGATAACGCCGCAGATTAGCGGCGGGGCAAATCCAAGAGCGAATTTCTTGGCCGGTGCCGACATTAGAGGCGTTTTGGCGATCTTCGATTTTTGCCACATCGCGAATAGACCAATAACAAATGCCAGTCCGGCTTCGGCCAGCCACGTCATCTGCCAGGCACGAAAATCGATTTGGATGCTGGCGATATAAGCGGCGGCGATCGCGGTAACGCCCATCAATATTCCGCCGTAACCCGGAACGGCCGTGAAATGGGTCGAACGCTCCATCGTTTCGCGGATGTATCGAAGGTTGTCGAGGGCTTTGTCGCTGATATTTACGGGCTCGTTTGTTTCCAGGCTTTCTTTGCGGATCGGTTGTAGCTTCGCCATATTGGAATCAAAGATATTCCAAGTTGTTTTGATTGTCAAGTACTTTTTGCAGCAAAGTACGACGGGACTGTTTTTTCCCGGAAATGACGCACATAATCGGATCTAGTATCACAAAAAATCAGGCGGTTTTTTCCATTCCGAGGCATTGGCGGCGATCTCGCTATCGCGGCCATGCCGAGTATGTCAGAACGTTCGAAAATTACGTTTAAGGAAGTTAAAATTCTTTCGTCTTGCTCGTTCTTATTTTGTCTTGATCTGTGGTAAAAATCGCCGGTTTACCACTGACCGAGAGGACCAAGTAGGAATAGGAGGATCAGAATGATAAAAATCACTATATCGGTTTTACCTTTTCGATATCGAACTCACTTTATCAACGGATCCCGGCGGTCAGCCGGCAGCTATTTTTTAGATTTTTCTTTGGCGTTTACAATGTCGCCCATTTTATCGACGGGCGGCGAGGTTGGATCGGTGATGGAATAGGTTAGCCGGGCTTTTTGCATTTGGAAATTGCTGCCGTTCCATTTATAAGTCGTGCGAGTGAAAAATATCGGACAGCAGAGCTGTTCCTCGTCGCCGGTGATCTTGCCCGTTTCGACCTCGCCGAGCAGGAAGCGGTCCTGGCCGTATAGTTCCACAACGAATTCGCCGTTTTCAAAACGAAGGTCCTTCAGCCCGCCGTCGGCCCGGTCGCCGGTGCGGAAATACCAGAGCAGTTCCGGCTTATCTTCCTTCCATTCGTAAATATAAACGAACTGGGGAATCGCGGCACCGGTCGTTTCGACCGTGAGAATAACGATTGCTTCGTCCAGGGCATCGCCGGTTACATCGAGAAATTTCGTCGTCATGTATGACATCCCGATACGCCGCTGCGAACGCCGCTCGATCTTTTCATCGTCGCTCATTTCCTCGTCGATGGCGGCGCTAACTGGAACGATACGACCGTTTGTCAGCGTAAGGTCGCTCTGATCGGGATTTTGCCACCCGCGCGGGAGCGGATAGGTGAAGTTTTTGAAATCGAATTGTCCGAGCGGCGAATTGGTTTCTTTATTTCTCGTATCGAGTATTTCCGCCTGAAGATTTGGGAAGGGAGAAGCCGGAGGTTCGGGTTTCGGCTCAATATAGGCCACGGTCGGTTGAGGCTCGGCAAAAGGCGGGTTATTTTCAGCCGCCGACTGGCACGAGCTTAAAGACAAAAGAACTGCAATAGCGAGGCTTCCCGCTATTTCTTTCGGTTTAATATTCATCGGTAATGTAGAACGGGCTGCCGAGCCTGTTCGTTCTTTGGGAATCGGCAGGCTCGGCAGCCTGCCGTACAATTACGCTCTGGTTAAACTTCTGTATTTGAGCCGATGGGGTTGATCGGCATCGACGCCGAGGCGCGATTTTTTGTCCTGTTCGTATTCGCTGTAATTTCCGTCAAAATATTCGACTTTCGAATCTCCTTCGAACGCCAATATGTGGGTAGCGATCCGGTCCAAAAACCAGCGGTCGTGGCTGATGACCACGGCACATCCGGCGAAATTTTCAAGGGCTTCCTCTAGGGCACGCATTGTATTTACGTCGAGGTCATTCGTAGGCTCATCTAGGAGTATAACATTTGCACCGGATTTCAACATCTTTGCCAGGTGGACGCGGTTGCGTTCGCCGCCGGAAAGCTGGCCGACACGTTTTTGCTGGTCGCTGCCGGAGAAATTGAATTTCGAAACATAGGTACGGGCGTTCATTTCCCTTTTACCAAGTGTAACGAAATCGAGGCCGTCGGATATCTCGTCGAAAAGCGTTTTGTCGGCGTTAAGGCTGTCGCGGGATTGATCGACATAACCGATCTTGACCGTCGAGCCGACTTTGAAGGTGCCGGCGTCGGGCTTGTCCTGTTCGGTGATAAGGCGGAAAAGCGTGGTTTTACCGGCACCGTTTGGTCCGATAACACCGACGATCCCGCCGGGCGGCAGCGAGAATTCGAGATTTTCGAACAGCAGTTTGTCGCCGTAGGCCTTGGACACGCCATGGGCTTCGATGACGATATCGCCGAGCCGTTCACCCGGCGGAATGTATAACTCCAATTCTTCGGAATGCGCCTCGGATTCGGTCGCGAGCATTTTCTCGTAGTCGTTGATTCGGGCCTTCGATTTGGCGTGTCGGCCCTTCGGCGACATTCGTATCCATTCCAATTCGCGTTCGAGCGTTTTCTGCCGTTTGTCCTCTGACCGCGCTTCCTGGGCCAAACGCTGGCTCTTTTGCTCGAGCCACGATGAATAATTTCCCTTGTAAGGAATTCCTTCGCCGCGATCGAGTTCCAGGATCCAGCCTGCAATATTATCAAGAAAATAACGGTCGTGCGTGACCGCAATGATCGTGCCTTCGTATTTCTGCAGATGCTGCTCAAGCCAGCCTACTGTTTCCGCGTCCAGATGATTTGTCGGCTCATCGAGCAGCAAAATATCGGGCTTTTGCAGCAGCAAGCGGCACAACGCGACCCGGCGTTTTTCACCGCCAGAGAGAGTTGCGATCGGCGTTTCCGGCGACGGGCAGCGAAGAGCGTCCATCGCCATTTCGAGCCGCGAATCGAGGTCCCAAGCATCGGCGTGATCAAGCTTTTCCTGCACCTCGCCCTGACGTTCGATGAGCGCATTCA
>JACMMN010000058.1 GCA_014379075.1 Pyrinomonadaceae bacterium
ACCGAAATTCCGCGCTGCTTCTGTGATGATTTTAGGATCGCGAACGGCTGCCGTGTTGATCGACACTTTGTCCGCACCGGCATCGAGCAGCCGCCCGATGTCCGCGACCGATCCGATGCCGCCGCCGACCGTAAACGGGATATTTATTGAAGCGGCGACATTTTTTACCAGATCCGTTAGTGTCCTCCGGCCTTCGTTTGTGGCTGAAATGTCCAGCAGCGTAAGCTCGTCGGCTCCCTCTTCGCAGTATCGTGAAGCCAGCTCAACCGGATCGCCTGCGTCGCGGATATCAACAAAATTTGTACCTTTTACCGTCCGGCCGTCACGCACGTCGAGGCATGGAATTATACGTTTTGCGAGCATTGGTATTTTGTTAAATCTGCGAGCGAAATGCGGCCTTCGTAAATTGCCTTGCCGATGATCACTCCGTAACAGCCGATCTTTTCAAGGTCGTCAATGTCGCTTAAACTGCTGACGCCGCCGCTGGCGATGATCCTAAGATCGGGCAGAAAAGCTCTAATTTCAGCATAAAGTTCCGTTGCTGGGCCTTCGAGCGCTCCGTCCTTAGAAATATCGGTGACGAATGCCTGCTGTCCGCCGCGTTTGAAATATGTATCCAAAAACGGAATCAGCGCGACTTCCGTTTTCGTCCGCCAGCCATTGATCGCGATTTTTCCGGCGTTCGTGTCCGCTCCGAGAAGAATGCTTTCGCTGCCGAATTCTTCCAGCCAGCCAAAAAAAAGATCGGGTTCCTTCACGGCTGTAGACCCAATATTGACGATCTTCGCCCCGGAATCGATGACCAACCTAAAATCGTCAGTAGTTCGTATTCCGCCGCCGAAATCGATCTCTAAATTCGTTTCGCGGGCAATAGCGGCAAGCACGATCGTATTAACCGGTCTTCCACTTTTCGCTCCGTCAAGATCGACGATGTGCAGGCGTTTCAAACCGGAGGCTTCGAATTCCTTAGCGGTCGCAACGGGATCGTCCGAGTAAATTTTCGTCCGCTCAAAATCGCCTTGTGTAAGGCGAACGCATTTTCCGCCGAGCAGATCTATGGCTGGAATTATCTCGATCATAGGCTTAAAAAATTTTCCAAAATTCGTGTGCCTGCAACGCCGGATTTTTCCGGATGAAATTGAACGGCGTAGAAATTTCCTTTCTGAATCGCCGCCGTAAACTCGTTCCCGTAGTTACATTGCGCCGCCGAATCTTCCGATGGTTCGACATAATAGCCATGAACGAAATAGGCATAAGCGCCTTCTGCAACATTCGAAAATAAAAGCGATTTCAAACGGGATATCGTATTCCAACCCATATGCGGGACTTTGAGGTTTGTATCCGCAAACTTCTTGACTTTGGTCGGGAATATTCCCAGGCAATCGGTGTCGTTCTCTTCGGAATGCGAACAAAGAAGCTGCATTCCGAGACAAATGCCGAGAACGGGCTGTGTCAGCGATTTAATAACGGCATCCAAATTTCGCTCGCTAAGATATTGCATTGCTGTCGAAGCTTCTCCGACGCCGGGAAAAATCACTTTGTCGGCTTGCCGCAGAACATCGGCTTCATCCGAAACTATAGATTCAACCCCAAGACGGCTTAGTGCGTTTTGAACCGAGGCAATGTTTCCGGCGTTGTATTTTACGATCACTACCCGCACACTTTATAAAACTCCTTTAGTCGACGGTAGAGCCGCATTTACCGGATCACGCCTGACGGCCATTTTTATTGCCTTTGCAAATGCCTTAAATATTGCTTCGATCTTATGATGTTCGTTAAAACCTTCGGCCTTTATATTCAGATTACACAAAGCTTTATCCGTAAACGACTTAAAGAAATGGAAGAACATCTCCGTCGGCATCTTGCCGATCATTTCGCGTTTGAATTCGGCATCCCAGACAATCCAATTCCGTCCGCCGAAATCTAACGCAACTTGGGCGAGACAATCGTCCATCGGGAGGACGAAACCATATCTTTCCATTCCAGTCTTTTCTTTTAGTGCAATCGCAAACGCTTCCCCGAGCGTGATCGCCAAATCTTCGATCGTGTGATGCTCGTCAATATGGAGATCACCCGAAACCTCGATCTTCAAATCGAGCGAACCGTGCCGAGCAAGCTGGTCGAGCATATGATCGAAGAACGCTATGCCAGTATTAATTTCAGCCCGGCCGCTGCCGTCGAGATTGAGGTCGATAGAAATATCAGTTTCATTCGTTTTCCGCTTGTGCAAAATCCGTCTTTCCGGTAGCCGCAGCCGTTCATAAATTTCCCGCCATCCATCGACTTCGATAATGTCTGAACCGCAGTCGTCATGCGGTTTAAAATTACGATTTTTAATGAATATTGCTTTCGCTCCAAGATTCCGCGCCAATTCGACATCTGTTGAACGATCACCAATAACATACGAATTTGTGAGATCGTATTCGCCCGACAAATATTTACCCAGCATTCCGGTATTCGGCTTTCGCGTCGGGGCGTTTTCTTCGGCAAACGTGCGGTCAATATAGACATCTGCAAAGTTCACTCCTTCATTCGCCAGCGTCTGAATCATAAAATCATGCACCGGTTGAAAATCGGCATCGGGAAAAGCATCGGTTCCGAGCCCGTCCTGATTTGTCACCATCACAAGCTCAAAATCGCATTCGTTAGCAATTTTTGCGAGATAAGTTATGGCGCCCGACAAAAACTTGAGCTTGGCGAACGAATCGATCTGAAAATCTTCCGGCTCCTCGATGATCGTGCCGTCGCGGTCGATAAATAGAACTGTTTTCATATAGGTTTTCCAATTAATTCTTTCCGAATGATTTCAGAGATAAAAGCAATCGGCCGTTTTCCTCCGGCGTACCGATGGTTATCCGCAAGCAGTCCTCGCATAGCCTGACATTGCTGCGGTCACGAACCACAATTTTTTCTTTCAAAAGAAAACTATAAACCGCCTCTGCATTCACAACTTTTACCAACAGAAAATTTGCGTCCGACGGATATACAGTTTGCACAAATTCCAACCCGTTTAGAGCGTCGGCCAAAAGCTGCCGTTGCTCGACAATCCTTTGAATCCAACTTTTAACCTCTGCTTCATTATTCCACGCTGCCAATATCGTATCCTGAGCGAGCTGGCTGACGTTGTACGGCGCCTTTACGCGATTGAAAAGAGCTATCAATTGCTCATCTCCAAACGCCATGCCGACACGCGCACCGGCGAGTCCCCAGGCCTTCGAGAACGTTTGAAGCACAGCCAAGTTCTGAAAATTTCCGATCTCATCGATCAGAGAAAGCCCGGATGAAAAGTCGATATATGCTTCATCAACAATGACAACGCCCTGAAAACTTCCCGCAATGTGAAGAATATCCTCGCGATCAATGGCATTGCCGGTCGGATTATTCGGAGAGCATATAAAGATCATTTTTGTTGCAGGTGTGATCGCCCTGAGTATTTGCGGCACATCCAATTGAAAAGCAGTTGTCAGAGAAACTTGCTCAATAAAAACCGCATTGATATCGGCAGCGACCTTGTACATTCCATATGTCGGCGGGCAAATAATCACCTCGTCGCGGCCCGGTTCGCAAAATATTCGAAAAAGTAGATCGATGGCTTCGTCGCTTCCGTTCCCAATGAAAATTTGAGCCGGATCGACGCCTTTCGACTCGGCGATTTTCTCCTTTACCGCCATCTGCAGCGGGTCGGGATAACGGTTTAGCTGCGTCTTGACCGGGGAACCGAATGCATTCTCATTCGCGTCGAGGTATATTTCCGCATCTCCCGCGAATTCGTGGCGGGCTGAAGAATATGAAACGAGCCGCCGGATATTCTGCCGGGCGAATTTTTCGGGATCAAATGCCATCGCCGCCTCCGACCATTTCAAGTCTTATCGAAACCGCGCGTTCGTGAGCGTTCAACCCTTCGGCCCTCGCCAGCGTTTTAATCATCGGCCCGAGATTTCGAATGCCTGCCGCGGTGAGCTTTTGAAAGGTGATTTTCTTAGTAAAGCTTTCGACCGAAACTCCGCTAAAAGCACGAGCGTAACCATTCGTCGGCAGCGTGTGATTAGTGCCGGAGGCGTAATCGCCCGCGCTTTCGCAGGAGAAATTGCCGATAAAAACAGATCCCGCGTTTACGATCAGTTCCGCTACCGCGTCGGCGTTTTCCGTCGCGATTATCAAATGTTCGGGCGCGTATTCGTTCAAAAGCTCGACGCCGACGTCGATATTTTTAACAACAATTGCCTTTGAATTTGCCAACGCTGCCTCGGCAAACTCGCGTCTCGGCAGCGTCTCAATCTGCCTCGTGACCTCGGCCAAAGTTTCGCTGATCACATTTTCATCAGTCGTAACCAGCAAAACCTGGCTGTCCGGCCCGTGCTCGGCTTGTGAAAGCAAGTCGGACGCGACGAACGCGGGAATGGAAGTCCGGTCCGCTAAAACCGCAACTTCGGATGGCCCGGCGGGCATGTCGATCGCGGCCCCGGCCCTCAATATTTGCTGTTTGGCCTCAGTGACATATTGATTACCGGGACCGAAAATTTTATAAACTTTCG
>JACMMN010000392.1 GCA_014379075.1 Pyrinomonadaceae bacterium
AACCCGATTATCGGCTGATGCAGCATCGTGATCTCGGCAGAACGGCCCATGTAGCTGCGGGCCATGGCGATGGCCTCGGTTAGGTTGTCGGCGCGTTCCCAGCCGAGCATTTCCGGGACGTGGGCATTTTCGGCTCCGGCGACGATCACCTTGCCGACGTGCTGGCGGCCGTTTTCGCCCCAATACCACATAAAGAACGGGTGCGCTCCGTGATAGGCGTTGCCGCGGCGGTACATTTCAATGTACGCCGGATTCGTCGCAAATTCCCGCTCGTATTTTTCGCGAAGGAAAAATGCATCGCGAGATTCGGGCAGCAGACGATGGAAGAATTCGATGTACGAAGGGTGAAAATTATGGTCGAATTCGTCAAAGCACGGGTGCGTGATGATCATCACGCCGCCTTTTCGCAGCAGCGGTTTATTGCGGTACATATTAAAGTGATAGCCGAGAGCCATCACCTGCACCAGCAGCGGATTGAGCGCCGAATAGACGTTGTACGGCGAAATGTCGGGGATGCCCGTGATCATAATGTCGCACTGGCCTTTGACAGGAATTTCGTACTGCCGATAATTCAGTTCGAGAATTTTTTCGTGCACCTTCTCGGTCTCGCCCGCAAAACATCCGATCAGTTCATACTGCGCCGGTATCGCGTGCAGCATTTTCCGCCGTGCGGCACGCGGCAGGTTCGAAAACGTCCGCTTCATCGCTTCCCATTTCATCCGGTCCATGAACGAGAATTCGTCCTCGTTCCGCGTAAGGATGTCGTAGCCGTCGGGGAACATCTTGTTGTTCAGCGCTGTCTCTACGTGGAAAACATTGCAGTTTTCATCGACCAATTTCCCAAGCCTTATAACCTTATGATTCAATTCCGAAGCCGGCGGGTCCATATACGAATGCGAATCGCGGATCGTCTGTGGCTCGTGGTGGGCACGCAAAGATTCGTAATCGCACAACCCGACCGCGACCGATTTATGCCCGCCGTCCATCGGCACGAGGTTGATATTCAGGTAAATAAGAATATCGCTCTCAATGGCTCGTTTGTTCACCCGCAGCGGTTCGTCGTGCCGCGTGTGGCCGAGCGTGATCAGATTGTCGTCGTCCTCGGCGTCGTGGTTGTAAAAACGGTCGGGATAATATTCGTCGAAGATCGTCGCACCGACCATCCGCTTCATTTCCCAAGCCGTCATCTTGCGATGCAGCGAATTGGCGACGATCAAATGAATATCGTCCACGCCATTCGCCGCGCATAGATCGAGCACAACCTCGAGCATCGTCTGCCGCATATCCGGCGTCGCCATCGGCGGCAGCGGCAGCGAAATATCGTCCATCGCGATCGTCACCCGAATCCCCGGCTCAAGCTGCGCATACAAAGGCTTCGCGTCGATCGGATGATTCAGTGCATATCGTATCGCCGCTTCCCTATTCGGCAAACCCTTGATCGGCGGATTCGGATAAATCACCCGCGTCCCAATCGGCAGATCATTCAAAATAAAATCCTCGCCAAACGGCATTATCCGCGGCGCCGAGTCTTTATCAATATAGACTATCGATTCGTGTGTTTTTTTACGTAGTTGTAATGCCATAGTTGTAATGCCGATATCAATCGCAATTTCGAAAGACCCGAATTCCGCCCTCAGCAATATCGCCGGAAATTGACATTCCACAAAGAGTAAAGGGTTGTGCCCAATCTAATTGAATGTCTATTCGTCTCCCGTTTTTCTCAAGAATCAAAGAAGACCAATTATCATCTCGATATACGGCTTCCTCTGGAGAACCCCGTTCATCTCTTCGCCAACTCAAATTCGGATCAATTTCCTTCATTTTACCTACTGCAATTCCGATTTTTTCCACGAACTGCTTTCGTGTTAGTTGAGATTTAGTTATTTCCGATGACTGGTCGTAGATTTCACCAAATCTATCATTAACGAGTTGATGACGCAGTGTCTCAACAGCCTTATTGTTGGCTTCTTTGTAATTTGAGGAACATCCAAAAGCAAAACATAAGTAAAGCAACGTCAATATTACGAAATATAGAGTATTGATCATTCCACTCACTTCAAGTCCAAGATTGCCCAGTCATGCTGCAACGCCGTCTGTTTCAATCTGAAATCCGGATGTATTGCCACCGGATGCCCCACTATCGAGAGCATCGGGAGATCGGAAATGCTGTCGGAATACGCATAGGATTCGGACAGATTGATGTTTTCCTGTTCGGCGTATTCGCGGATCCATTTGGCTTTGGTGGCGGAGGCCATGACCGGCGGTAGCAGGCGGCCGGTCGCGTAGCCGTTGACGAATTCCAGGCGGTTGGCGATGAAATGATCGACGCCTAAATATCTGATCAGCGGTTCGACGGTGAAATCGAGAGCCCCGGTGATGACGATCTGTTTTTGGCCGATCTTTTTGGATTGGGCAATGAGTTCGGGCGTGCCGGGATAGATCGCCGGTTTTAGTACTTCCTCGAAAAGCTCGTCAGCGAAAAAGCGCAGGCGGTCGAATGATTCGCCTTCGTAGCTTTTGAAGAAAAATTCGTTAAAAACATTCCGGCTGTAAAGATCGGTCACGCCGAAAAGCGGCAGTTTCGCCAGCGTTCCAATACTTTTTTTCGCGGTCTGCCAGATTCCTGCCTGCCGTTTGGCATAGAAAGCGAGAGTATGCACAAGATTGGTGCTAACCAAAGTTCCTTCCAGATCGTAGAATGCAGCGGCCTGCCCGTT
>JACMMN010000393.1 GCA_014379075.1 Pyrinomonadaceae bacterium
AATTGGTGGATGCAGTGGTTACTAAACTAGCTGACTCCGGCAGAATTTTTGTGCAAACGGATATTGAGTTTTTAGCTGAGGAGATGTTTGAATTATTTCGGTCGAATAAAACTTTGCAGAAAGTTGAGATCACCAAGAATCCTTTTCCGGTGAAGACGGAGAGAGAGATAGCGGTGGAGGATAAGGAATTACCTGTTTTTCGTTCTATGTTTATTAAGGCTAAAGCATAATATGTTCAAGTTTTTTAGGTTTTTAAAGAATGTCTGCCTTTTGGGCCGTCGCCTTACGGCAAATGAAGTATTGCAGGCAGAGGAAAAATATTCGATAAAATTCACCCAGGAAGGTCCTGAACGATATATAACATATTACGAAGGAGATCGCGAAGCAAATATAATTGCCGAATATAGTTTCCTCAATGATGTTACGCTTTTTACCGATTCATTTAGGAAATGGCAGAAGCCCTACGGTGAGGAATTAACTGAGTTCGACTTTCAAAAGGTAAAAAATAGAGTAGCTCGCTATTTTGCTTGTTGGGGAGGGGCCGTCGTCATCAACGAAACAGCGTTACCTACATTAGAGGACTTTATCAAAGGACTCCAAGATGCTGGGATTCCTTACGAAGAAGTAGGCGATGGAATCATCAAATACACAGCAGATATCGATGAAGAGCGGAATCGAAAAGGGGGCTTCTTCAACCCTTGATTACGCGAGTGACACTTACTATTTCCAAGTCTTCTCTTTCTTGAATTTTTTTACCAGCATGTCACGCCGCATTTTTGGTAGATGATCGATAAACAGCGTGCCGTTGCAGTGGTCGGTTTCGTGCATGAAGGCGCGGGCGGCGTAGCCTTCGGCGTCCTGCTCGAACCATTCGCCCTTTTCGTTTTGAGCGCGAAGGCGGGCTTTTTGCGGGCGGACGACGACGGCCGGGACTTTGCCGACGGACAGGCAGCCTTCCTGGCTGGATTGTTCGCCTTCTGTTGCGATTATTTCGGGATTGGCAGCGATGAGTTTTATATCTTCGCAATCCATCACGAACAGGCGGAGATTAAGCCCGATCTGCGGAGCGGCGAGGCCGACGCCCTCCGCATCGTACATCGTTTCGAACATGTCGGAGCAGAGGTTGGCGAGTTCCTGATCGAATTTGGTAACGGGCCGACCGACCTCGCCGAGGACTTTTTCGGGGTATTCGGTGATTTTTCTAATGGGCATGAGTTCTGGGTTCACGCTTCAAGCGTGTCTGCGGGCGTAAGAAGAAGCACTCTGAGCGTGAACTCAGAACGCGCTTCGAAACCTTACCTCGGGATATAACCGAAACGGGCACCTCTACGGAAATCGCGTTTAGCGTTAAAGCCTTTTTCTATGCGTGACTGGCACTCCCAGCAGACGATCCGCGATTCGTTCGAGGCATCGAGAAACGCGTTGTAATGCGCCATTTCGCGGTCGCATTCGCTGCATCTTGCGGCCGGTTTACCGGTTATCTTGGGGTCTGTTGATTCGATCATGGAACAATTCTAAACTCAATTCCGGCCAAAAGAAAGAGACGGTCGAAGCCGCCTCTTAAAAGATCGTAAAATTTTCCTATTCCGGCGGGCCGGTGCATCCGGCGCCCATTAACGCCGGCTGTTTGGTGCTGATGATCGGATATTCCTCGGCGGTTGCGTTGATCTCAAGCCAGTTCATATATTCGGGCGGGATCGACATATCGGAGAAAATGGCTTCGACCGGGCATTCGGGCAGGCAGGCGTCGCAGTCGATACAAGTGTCGGGATTGATAAGCAGCTTGTCCGGCAGCTCGTGAAAAGCTTCGACGGGACAGACAGCGGCGCAGTCCGTATATTTACATTCGATGCATGGCTCAGCAACAATATATGTCATTTAGTGAAAAAATCTCCTCGGCTCCCAGCGAAAACGCAAATTAAAACCCTAATACCCAAAGGATAACTTGTCAAATCGGGTTAGACAAGTGGTAGAATGCCATCATAATCAAAACCTAACTTCTCGATTAACTAAGGATACATAGATGAAAGATATTAAAGCGGAACGCGAATTATCATTGGATTTTCTGCGTGTCACCGAAGCGGCGGCAATTGAATCGGCCAAGACCATGGGCCAGGGCGACCGCAAGCATTCGGATCACGTTGCGGTCGAAGCGATGCGCGAAATCATGGACACGGTTCCGATGCGCGGCCGTATAGTGATCGGCGAGGGCGAACGTGACGAAGCTCCGATGCTTTACATTGGTGAGGAACTCGGCGGACGCAATTTTTCCGAGGAAGCCAGGTCGGAATTTCCCGAGGTAGATATTGCCGTCGATCCGCTCGAAGGTACCAATCTTTGCGCTCTCGGGGCAAACAATGCCATTGCCGTGTTGGCGGCCGCCGAACGCGGAGGACTGCTCTACGCCCCGGATATTTACATGGATAAGATCGTCGTCGGGCCGAGCTGCCGTGGTTCAGTGGATATCGACGCACCGGTTAAGGACAATTTGAAGAATATTGCCCGCCGGCTGGGGCGCGATGTTGACGACCTTACTGTCATATGTCTCGAACGGGGCAGGCACAAACAGCTGATCGCCGACGTTCGGGCAACTGGAGCGAGAATACGGCTGATCTCGGATGGCGACTTGTCCGCCGGGATCTCGGCTGCGGTAGCCGGGACGAATATTCATGCCCTGATGGGCATTGGCGGTGCTCCTGAAGGAGTCATCACTGCGGCAGCGATGAAGTGTTTGAATGGGGAAATCCAAGCGCGGCTCGTATTCGATCATGATAAATTGGGCGTCGATAAATCGAAGATCCCGCCGCCCGAACAGGTAATGGAACGTTTGAAGGAAATGGGAATCTCCGATCCGCATAAAATTTACGACACAAACGACCTGGCGCCGGGCAAAAAGATCATTTTTGCCGCGACCGGCGTTACCGACGGCTCGTTGCTTCGCGGTGTACGGTTCTTCGGTGCCGGAAAGCGGACGCACTCGGTTGTTATGACAACGGATTCGAAGAATATTCGTTTTGTCGATACGGTTCACGTAGAGGGTGGACCGGATGCCGTTATTCGATTCTAGGGAGGTTAAGGACCGTAAACTTTAGCGCTGGTCTACCCGCAAAAATAGATCATCGTTTTTTTCCATATAGGAGTTCAAAAATGAGCGTCGCCGTTGAAAACACAAAATCAATCAGTACTAATGGGTCGGGAACTGCTGCAAGCGGCGGCACACTGATCGTCCTAACCGCCCCGTTGACCGAAGCGATCGATCACGCCGGGTATTTTATCCAGATGGCGATGGCATCTATCCCGATCTGGATGGAAGGCGTCATTAACCGCAAATATCCGAACTGGCGTGAAGTGGAACGTTACCCCGACGGCTCGGCCAAATATATGCCCGCCGGCGTACGCCTGGTTGAAAAATCGCTTTTGCGACAATATAAGCAGGAAGACATTGTGTCGTGTTTTCCCGAGGATCTGGAGAAATTCATCGGGCCGCGAACACGCATCATCGGCGTTTCGACTCATAATCCGCTGGGCGTGACTTTTGCGGCCGGTGTTTATACCTCGATCTTCGGCTCCTCGAAAATGCCGATCAATTCGCATTATTCCCGTCAATTATTCGAGCAGATCAAATCCAATCCGCATCGCGATAACTTTAAGGTCATTGTCGGCGGTTCGGGTGGCTGGCAGATCATACAGACCGATATGTATGACGAGCTTGGCGTGGATTGCGTAGTCGATGGGCGAAGCGAATCCGACGATACGCTTGAATTATTTGCCAAGGCGATCCGGCAGGAAGATCTGCCGCGTGAAGTCGTGGTCAAACATCCGGCGACGCGCGAAGGCATCATGTTTCCCGACACGCGAACAACATTCGGCGTTGTGGAGATGACGACCGGCTGCGGGCGGCGGTGTAAATTTTGCGTGCCCGACCTGAATCCGCAGATCGACCTTCCGAAAGACAAAATAATGGATGCGGTTCGTGCCAATGTCCGTGAAGGAAACAAGCAGATTTCGCTGGCGACCGAGGATATGTTCATCTGGGGACAGGTGCATACCGAAACGCCGTTTTATTTCCCGAATCGCGAGGCGCTGCTCGATCTTTATGGCGATATTGTTAATACGCCGGGCGTGGAACAGCATGTTTTGAGCCATGCGACGATCGCTCCGGCGGTGGTCGATCCGATACTTATTAAGGAACTTTCAAAGATACTGCTTCCGAAAAGCCCGATACATTTTCCGTATTTGAGCAGCCATCCGGAGAAAAAAGCGCTAGCGCCGCTGATCGGCCTGGAAACCGGCTCGGTCAGAATGGCGAAAAAGATCATGGCGAGCAAAGGCGTTCCATTTGCGATAGACGACTGGCAGAGCGTTGTGCTCGAAGGCCTCAGCGTTCTGAACGAAAATAACTGGTTTCCGGCTATGACGCTGATCGTCGGCAATCCTGACGAAACCGACGAAGACATGGAGGAAACGCTCGATCTGATCTACGAAATGGAAAGACGCGGCCTTTTTGCCTTTCTAATACCATCGATCTTTACACCGCTGCACGATACGCGGATGGAAATGGAGAAAGGCGTCACGCAGACGCGGGAATTGTCGCCAATGCAGTGGCAGCTGATGATGAAATGCTGGAAAATGAACCTGCGGCCCGGACAATATAGCTGGTGGGGGCCGACGGCATGGCGGCTCGGTTCAATCGGAATGTGGCTTTATAAACTTCGCCGCCTGAACGGGCCGAATTTTACATATCC
>JACMMN010000059.1 GCA_014379075.1 Pyrinomonadaceae bacterium
ATTGAAAAAGGAGATGTCGCCGAAGCGATCGAACATCTTGAAAGCGCCGCCAGCAGCGACCCGAAAAAGGATTACATTTTTTACCAACTCAGCATCGCATACCGCCGAGTTTCCCGGCCCGTTGATTCGGAGAAGGCCTTGAAAACCTTCCGGGAACTGAAAGAAGCGAATCGCCGTGAAAAGCCTTCAGGAATGGGAACGAACGCTAATGCTCCTTAAATGGCTCTCTATATTAGCTATATGTATTCTGGCAATTCCGCTGGCATCTTTCGTTTACCCACAAAAAACTCAGATAGATAAACGGGCCATTGCGCGTTATCAAAAAAGTATAGAATCCGGAAATATTGAAGAAGTAGAACGCCCTATTTTAGATTTAGCGGTTGCGAATCCGGCGAATCCGGAGGTTCTCGAACTGCTTGCAACGGTGCGATACCGGCAGAATCGCGTTTCCGAAGCGTCTGCACTTTATAGGAGAATTTTGACTCTCGATCCTAATTTTTCTTCAGCTAAGATCAATTTAGCCAGAATATTGCATAATGCCGGGCAGTTTGAAAATTCGCAGCGAATGCTTGCTGATGTCGATGCAGATTCAATTCCCAGTGACAATTTGAAGTTAAACCTAGCGGCGATTTATTTACTGACAGGTGATCCAAGAAAAGCTTTGGAAACTCTCGAAAAACTGCCGCTCGAGACAAAGAACTCAGACGCATTGCCAATAATCGCTGCCAGCTATCTGGAACTGAAAAACGTCAAAGGGTTTCGCGATTTGATTCCTCTAATGAAAAAAGCGTCATCCGATCCGGATTTGGCGGCACGGTGTGCGGAGATTCTGCAAAGTGCGGGGATGAATGGCGATGCCGTCAATTTACTTCGAGCGACGCTGACAAAAGTGCCGATCAATTATGACCTTCTAATTATTCTGGGAAGATTTGAAACGATCGCTAAGGACTATGCGTCGGCGAAAGCACACTTAGATCGCGCCGCAAAAATAAATCCGTCATCTGCGGAGCTTTATTTTGCTCAAGCCCTTCTAGAAGAGGCTCAGGGAAATTCCTACAGATCACTCGATCTATTGAAACAGGCGCGGTCACTGGCACCTGATTCGCCGCGTATCTTAACGCAGTTCGTTATTACAGCGATGGATGCGAATCAGTATCGGGCCGCTGTCGAAGCAGCTCAAGTGTTAGTTGACGCGAAACCAGACGAGCCTGAATACCTGTACTTGCTCGGAGCTTCCTCGCTTCACAACGGAAACATAGCTCAGGCAGAGTTGAATCTGCAGAAAATGGTCGAGCTGCGTCCGAAAGATTCACGCGGCTGTCTTGCTCTCGGATTAACCTTTGCGGCACAAAAAGATAAGCTGGAAAAAGCCCGTCAACAGCTTTTCCATTGTATCGAGATCGACCCGAAGAATATCGAAGCCAGATATCACCTCGGATTATCCTATAAATCACAGGGAGAAACCGGCCAGGCTACAAAATTTTTAGTGGAAACGATTAACCTTGCCCCCGATTATGCCGATGCTTTAAGAGATCTGGGAGCCGTTTATTTACAGTCCGGATCAGACCAAAAGGCCCGGGTAGTGCTTGAAAAAGCCGTGGCACTTGCTCCGAACGATGCCGATATCCATTTTCAATTGAGCCGTTTATATAATTTGATCGGAGAAAGCTCTCTCGCGAAAACACATTTGGAAATATTTCAAAAACTTAGAAATACAGCCGTAAAGTGACTCGAAATTATGAAAATTGACAGACTTTTAGCGTTAACGGCGTTCATTTCTCTCATGCTGAATTTCGCTGCAACCGCGACCGCTCAGAACGATAACGCCTGTAAACAAAGAAAGATACCGCAGTTGACGGATGTACTTGCAAAAACCGGCATCAAGTTCACACATACCTCGGCGCCTGAAAAGAAATACATTGTCGAATCGATGAGCGGCGGCGTGGTGCTGATCGATTACGACCGGGACGGCTGGCTCGATATTTATCTAACCAACGCTCCGACGGTCGAGATGGAGCTCAAAAAGCAAAAATCGCGTAGTGCACTTTACCGAAACAACCGCGACGGCACATTCGCAGATGTTACCGACAAAGCCGGTGTCGCCTATCCCGGCTTTGCGATGGGCGGGGCTGTCGGCGATTACAACAACGACGGCTGGGCTGATATTTATGTTGCGTGTCTGGGCGGAAATGTTCTGTATAAAAACAACGGCGACGGCAGCTTTACAGATGTTACGAAAACAGCCGGTGTTGCTGACGGGCGATGGTCAACCGGGGCATCTTTCGCGGATTATGACGGTGACGGCTATCAGGATTTGATAGTTGCCAACTATGTAGATTTTAAACTCACCGATCTGCCCGGCTTCGGTTCGGCCCCGACTTGTAAATATCGCGGTATCGATGTTCAGTGCGGACCGCGTGGCCTTAAAGGCGCGGGTGACAGCCTGTTTCGCAATAACGGAAATGGCACTTTTACCGATGTGACCAAACAAACTAAAACCGATGATCCCGGCGGATTTTATGGAATGCAGCCCGTGTGGTCAGACTTCAGCGGTACCGGTAAACAGGACATCTACATCGCCAACGATTCAACGCCGAACTTTTTTTACCGGAATGACGGCGGCGGCAAGTTTACCGAGATCGGCCTGGAATCGGGCACGGCGGTGAGCGGCGACGGCTCCGAGCAAGGTTCGATGGGTGTTGCAGTTGGTGATTATCTGCATAGCGGACGTTTTTCGATTTTCGTGACCAATTTCGCCGATGAATACAATACGCTCTACCGCAACGAAGGCGATTATAATTTTACCGATGTTTCGTTCGCGGCGAAAGTCGCCCAGGTTTCTCGCCCGTTTGTAGGCTGGGGAACAGGTTTTTTCGATTTGGACAATGACACCTGGCTTGATCTGTTCGTCGTCAACGGACATGTTTATCCGCAGGTAAGCGAATTTTTGTCCGGGGCAAAATACCGCCAGCCGAAACTACTGCACATCAACAACGGCGACGGTACATTTTGCGATGCGAGCGGTCAGGCAGGCTCGGCACTAACCGAAATGCGGGCGTCACGCGGTGCGGCGTTCGGTGATCTCGACAATGACGGAAATATCGATATTGTCGTCGGTGAGCTCGACGGTGCGCCGATGGTACTGCGAAATGAG
>JACMMN010000394.1 GCA_014379075.1 Pyrinomonadaceae bacterium
TGATTGAAATCGACAGGCCTGCCTTCGTGTTTCTGGAACAGGACGAGATAGATCCCGCACATCATCGGGCCGATCAGCACGATCGGCACCGCTCCGCCGATCAGCATTCCGACGAGCGTGACTGCGAAAACGATCCAGTACTGGTCCTTGATCATTTCCCAGGCTTCCTTGTAAACCTCAATGGGTTTGATGACGCCGGTTCTAAATTCGATATCCCGCATATTGAGTGGCCGATCGTGAGTTTTCGCCGAACATTGTTATTTGTGAAGAAACTATGTTCGTTGTCTTTTAAGTGAAGATTTTAACACAGAGTCCACGGAGCTATGACAGGGAGAAGAGCTTTTAGTTCAAACCGGCAACTGACGGCGCCCGCCTATCGCTTGTAGATCTTCTCTATATAGTCGCTCAGCATACGGTCGCTGGAAAATTGCGGCGTCAGCGTGGTGAGGGCATTTTTCATCCGTCCTATCCATTCGTCGGGAAGTCCACTTTCGCCGATATTATAAAACGCGGGGATGATCTCGTTTTCCAACGTCGAGTAAAGAGATTCGGCGTCTTCGGCGTCCATGGCTGCGTTGTCCGCATCATTCTCACCGGACGATGCATTCGACGTCTCCTCAGCATTATTTCCGATGGCGAAACCATTAATTTCGTTATAACCCTAGATCCACCACCCGTCGAGGATCGAAAAATTGAGGCCTCCGTTCATCGCGGCCTTCATTCCGCTGGTGCCGCTGGCTTCGTGCGGACGCCGCGGGACATTCATCCATACGTCCACGCCCTGAACCAGGTAACGCGCGACTTCCTGATCGTAATCCTCAATGAATACGGCGCGGTCCTGCCAGTTGGAATCGTGATTGATCGTCATCAGATCCTGCAATATCTTCTTTGCACCTCGATCCTGCGGATGGGCTTTCCCGGCAAAAACGAACTGCACCGGGCGGTCCTTATCGTCCACCATTTTTAACAATCTGTCGACATCGGTCAGAAGCAGGTTCCAACGCTTATACGCGGCGACACGTCGGGCAAAACCGACCGTCAAAACATCGGGCGAAAACAGCTTACGCGTATCCTTATGTTCATTGATCGTTTCACGTGAACCGGTTTCTTTTGTTTGAGTGCGGTCGCGAATGAAGGCGATCAGCAATTTTTTTAGCTTCCGGTGGGCATTCCAGATCTCCTCGTTTGTGAGGCTGTCGATCGAAATGTCCCAAGTCAACTGATCACGTAAAAGCTCGGGCCAGTTCTCGCCTAATCGCTGCTCATAGAGCCGTTGAAAAACCGGGGCGACCCACGTCGGAGCGTGAACACCGTTGGTGATATGCGTGATCGGCACTTCAGACGGCTGTGTGCCGTCCGGAAGCATTCGCAGCCACAGTTCGCGCGACACTTCGCCGTGTTTTTCACTCACACCGTTGGCCGAACGGCTCATCCGGATCGCCAGCGGCGTCATTCCAAACGGCTCGCCTTGATTGTCCGGATCGACACGTCCGAAGGCGAAAAAATCACTCTCGGAAATTTTCAGTGAAGCAATAAAATTAGCGTCGAAACAGTCACGCAGGTCCTGCGTGGTGAAGGTGTCGTTGCCGGCGGCAACCGGCGTGTGCGTCGTGAATACACATTGTTCACGGACATTTGCGACGGCATCGGTAAATTCTGCATCCGGGTTCGCATCCAGGAATTCGCGGGCAAGCTCAAGAGTGAGAAATGCCGAATGGCCTTCATTGAGGTGAAAGACCGACGGGCTTACACCCAATTTTCTCAACAGCCGGACGCCGCCGATACCAAGAACCTTTTCCTGCACGATCCGCGTTTCCGAACTTCCGCCGTACAGATGTCCGGTAATTAACTGATCGACCTCGGCGTTTTGTTGAACATTCGTGTCCAGCAGATACAGCGAAATTCGCCCGATCCGCGCAAGCCACGCCTGGGCAAAAACTTCGTGGCCGCGAATATGTATCATCACCGCTAGGCGTTCGCCCTTTTCATCTAAAACCGGTGTGAGTGCAAGCTGTGAATGAAAAACGTCCTGGTATTTCTCTTCCTGCCAGCCGTCGTGGCTTATGCGCTGGCGGAAGTAGCCGTAGCGATAAAGCAACCCGACGGCGACAAGCGGAACGTTCATATCGCTTGCCGATTTGAGGTGGTCGCCTGACAGTATCCCAAGGCCGCCGGAATAAGTCGGAAGGGAATTGTGAACGCCGTA
Source organism: Pyrinomonadaceae bacterium (assembly GCA_014379075.1). Classification (GTDB taxonomy): domain Bacteria; phylum Acidobacteriota; class Blastocatellia; order Pyrinomonadales; family Pyrinomonadaceae; genus OLB17. The sequence goes on from JACMMN010000394.1 coordinate 2,207, forward strand.
TTCGGCGCAAAAATAAGCGACAGGGCTTTCGGCAGTCATTTTTCCTAATTCTTGCGGAGTTTGCGCTACATACGCGTTCAGTTTCTGTGCAAACTGCTGCAAACGCTGCACATACGCAGCATCGCCGCATTTCTGCCACAGACGAAGCTCGCCGGCCTGTTCCAATAAAAGCCGTGGATTTTGTTCGCACTTTTCCCATAATGCCGGGTCGAGTTCGCGAAAAAGCTCTACGCCTTCAGGGTTCCACGACCAGAAATAGTTCCACGACAGTTCCTCAAGCGGCTTGAGCAGTTCGGGGAGGTCCCGGTAAAAATAAAAGTCGGTTTTTGTGATCGGTTCTGGGACGAGGCCTGGTGCTGACTTCATATCGCTCGTTGATTCGGACTGAAACTCCTTCATAAAAATGATCGCAAGACTTGTTGTTGAAGCGAGCGAGGTACTCAAAAACTATAAACCAACAAATATTCGAGAGCAAACGAGCGATTGTAGGTTAGTCGATTCAGGCGGGTCAGCGATCAACACGATCAGGAGTAGAAAACTTCGTCCACTGCTCTATTTTCGGACGCTGAATTTACCATTCTTCCATTCCAGATCGTAGAGTTTCGCTCCTTTGTCGGAAACCTCGTAATCATCGCCTTTTTCAACGATCTTTTTTGCGAAAACCTTAACCGTGGTTCCTATCCGCGGAAGTTCGTACATATTATTCTTGCTGAATTCTGGAATCTCCGATGCGGAAACGTCCGTCCATTTCCCGGCGCCGTAATCGAGAAAGAAGAAATCATGCATCATCTCGGCTGCGGTTGCGACGCCGATCAGATAAGTGCCGTCGGGACGTTTGAAGATCGCCATCTCGAGACAGCTTTGTGCCCCATCGCAGCCGCCTTTAAGATAGCCATTCGCTGTGTCTTCGATCTCGGCAAAGGTTTCTAGGTAATCGATCTTTGCCTTCCTGCAGGCTTTGTCCGTGTCACGCTCGCATCCTTCCAGTACAAAATATTTATCCGGCAGCAGCATGAAGAAATCACGAATCGTTTTGGGCTGATCGGCGGAAAAGCTTGTCTCAACTTCAATATTTGCAGCGCCTGAGTTGACACTCACCGCTCCGCTATCGGCGGCAACGGATGCTTTGTTTTCTCCAGGCGTGTTCGAAGAAAGGGTCGCGGATCCGCAGGCCGAAAAGGCCATAGCGAAAAAAAGAATGAGGCTGCAAATTTTGACTTTCATGGTTCGCTCCGATATGGTGCCGATGCGTGAGGACACATTCATTTTGCGAAACATTAGGCCGAAAGACAAGCATTCCTGATTTTCACCTTCATTCCATCAAGTCTTCATAAGATGCCCAACCGGCATAAATCGGTAATGCACCGCTACAACGATCCCGAAAATAGCACCGCCCAATGTCAGAATTCCGCCTATCTTCAGATAGTTCGGGAAGTTGCCTAGCCCGATAAGCCACCATAATATGGTCATCACCGCTCCGCCGAGCGCGAAAAATATCGGGATCAGAACGAATTGGAACGGAAGTGGTTCGGAGCGTTCGCGGCGCGAATAAATAATGATGGATTTCAGCCGGTCGTATTCCCAGGCGGCGAGCCACAATCCTGCAAGCGACATGAATATCGTCAGGATCCATGTTCCGGCAAACCCGACCGAGGTCGTCAACACCGCAATGTTGATGATTATCGGCAGGAACATCAGTGCTCCGATATGCGAAGTGCGCGGAATAAGCAGCAGCACGGCGGAGATGATCTGCGACCAGCCGATAAATTCGTAATAAAAACCGGTTTGGAAAAGAGCGTTAAAATAATGGCCGACCGGATTGGAATCCGGCAGCATGGTAAATGGTTTGTGCAGTATCTTCGGAATACTCGGTGGAATAAAACCGAGGGCAAGCAGAGTTCGCGTAAATGCAGTAAAAAGCTGTAGATAGCGCCGCCGTGTGATCGAGACATGTATTCCGTCTAAAATTTCTTCGAGGATAATTATTCATTCCACCAATTCTCTTTCTATAAACGCGCAAAGCCTTACAGAAAGTTTTATCAAAGTTTGAACTCCAACCTAACATTCACAATCCCACTCACTTTCGCTATAATCACTAA
>JACMMN010000395.1 GCA_014379075.1 Pyrinomonadaceae bacterium
TCCGATTTCAAATTTGCCAGGCCATAATACAGCCGCACCGCCTCCGCGATCTTTTCTTCAGAAACCTCAATGATGTCCGGCACGCTTTCCCGAATTATCGGCCAATTCAAATTCCCGGCCGAAAGCGTCCTTGCACCGTCGGCGAGCGTCATCGGTTCAGTTTCGTTGGCAATTATTTTCCCTGCCTTCAATGACCGGGCGACATCGTTTCCCAGCAGCGGCTCCGCACCTATAACTTTGGCCTTCGCTCCATTGCGGCGAAATCCCGTAATAATTCCCGATATCAAACCGCCGCCGCCAATGGGCACTATCACGACATCAAAATCCTTTCCCGCAAGTTCGTCGCCGAGTGTCGAATTCCCCTCAATGACATACTGATCGTCGTAAGCACTGGCAAAATACGCATTCGGCATCTCCGCTGCAAGCTGTGCGACGCGCTCACTGCGTCCAACCCTCGCCGTATCGACCAGATCGACGGTGGCTCCGTACCCGCGAACAGCGTCGATCTTCACCTTAGCCGAAGTCACCGGCATAACGACAGTGCATTTCTTGCCGAGCAATTTGCACGCATAAGCTAACGCTTGCCCAAAATTCCCCGACGAGGCCGTTAGAATCTCGTCATTTGCAACATTCAAAGCCAGATTATAAGCCGCACGAAATTTAAAACTCCCGGTATGTTGAAATGTTTCCGTAGCAATTGTCACGTCGAGACCGAGATGATCTCGGAGTTTCTGCGATTCGATAAACGTGGTCGAACGAATGGCTTCGAGTAGAGTTTGATGGTTTGTATTCATAGTTTAGAATGGTAAAGAAAAAATCTACCACAGAGGATACCGCATAGCACATGCTAAAGTATGGCTCATTACTTATCTCCGTGTCCTCTGTGATCTCTGTGGTGAAAAAAATGGCAAATGCACAATTCGGAATGATCGGACTCGGCACCATGGGCCGTAATTTCCTGTTAAATGTAGCGGAACACGGATTCCCGTGCGTGGGTTACGACCTGGATGCCGAAAAGCGTCGTCTGATGCTCGATGAAGGTGCGGAAATGCCCGTCGAAACTGCTGAAACGCTTGCGGAGTTCGTAGGCAAACTCACCGCTCCGCGAAACATCATGCTGCTTGTTCCGGCGGGTAAGATCGTCGATTCGGTTATTACCGAGCTGCTGCCGCATCTGGAAATAGGCGATCTCATCATCGACGGCGGCAACTCGCATTTCGCCGATACCGAACGCCGCGAAGCTGTGCTTTCAGATACGGGCATCGGTTTTCTCGGTGTCGGCGTTTCCGGCGGCGAAGAAGGCGCGCGCCATGGCCCGAGCATCATGCCCGGCGGTCGGCTCGAATTTTATGAGCGCATCGCTCCCGTTCTCGAGGCGGTTTCCGCCAAGGTCAACGGCGAACCGTGCGTCGCGTACATGGGCGCAAGTTCCGCCGGCCATTTCGTCAAGATGGTGCACAACGGCATCGAATACGGCCTGATGCAGATCCTCGCCGAAACCTACGATTTTATGCTGCGCGTCCTGAAAATGGATTATAAGCAGATGAGCGATACGTTTGCGTCGTGGAACGGAACCGAATTGAATTCATTTTTGGTTGAAGTAACGGCGGAAGTCCTGCGCAAAACTGATGCGGAAACCGGAAAACCACTGGTAGAAATGGTACTCGACAAAGCCGCGCAAAAGGGGACCGGTAAATGGACCTCGCAGGCCGCGATGGATCTCGGCGTGCCGATCCCGACCATCGATTCCGCCGTCTCGATGCGCCAAATTTCGGCTCAGAAAGAAACGCGACTTTTGATCGCCGAGAAATATGGAGCCAAAGCGCCGTCCGAAGAATCGCAGCACAAAACCAACGGCGAAACCGTCACCAGCGAGCCGCAGCACGATCTAAAAGCCCATCTCGCCCGCGAAGACGTGAAAACCGTGGTCAGTGAACAAGTGGAAAGCGGCGGGTCGGATCGGGTCAGTACCGCGAGCGCCGGCGACCGGGTTCTTGCAAGCGATCCGTCATCCAACAAAGAGATCCGCCAGGACTTCAAAGCAGATTTCGACCGCTCGATCGAACAGCTGAAAAACACGCTCCTCAGCTCGTTTATCGTAACCTATGCCCAAGGCCTTTCGCTTCTCGTTGCGGCTTCGACCGAAAAAAACTACGGCGTAAACATCGCGGAGATCGCCAAGATCTGGCGCGGCGGCTGCATCATCCGTTCCACGCTTCTCGAAGAAATGCGGCTTGCCTTCACCGACGATTCCGATCTGCCAAATCTGCTCCTCGACGACCGCTTCGCCGCGATCCTGAACCGCAGCCGCGAAGACTGGCATTCCATCGTCGGAGAATTCTCAAAAAGCCGCGTCCCGTCCCTGTGCCTGTCGTCCGGCCTGGCCTATTTCGAAGCCTTCCGCTCCGAAAGATTACCGGCAAACCTGATCCAGGCCCAACGCGATTTCTTCGGCGCCCATACCTATCAAAGGACCGATAAAGAAGGAATTTTCCACACGCCCGATTGGAAGACTGAGGTTTGATGGGCGTATAGCCGGTCAGGGCGGTTGCGATTGGCGTTCTTATTCTCCTTAAATTATTTTTTTGTGCGAAGTTCTAGTTCTTGTCTTTGGGATACCGCTGTAGCATTCCTTCTTCACTCATCAATTTCTCAATTTCGGAAATTTCCATGGGGACGAAGGTAGTTAGAATGTCCGCCCCTTTTTCCGTAATGACAATTACATCTTCAAGACGAATATAGATCTTCTCTTCCGGTACGCGAAGAGCGGGTTCGATGCTGAAAACCATTCCGGCGCGCAAGGGGCTGCCGTCTTGACCGCCAACGTCGTGGGTGGCCATTCCTATCCAGTGCCCAAGCGAAGTCTGCGGGTTTTCTGAAGATCGTTGATAGCTGTCGACAAAATCGCGGGCTGCTCGTTCATAGGTCGGCTTTGAAAACTTTGAGCGCAGCAGCACTGCCTGCATCTCCTGGGCTGCCGCTTTTTTTACCGCTTGAGCCGTCACTCCGACCTTAATATTCATCAAAATTGCTTTGTAGCAATCTAGATAAAAGCCGTAAAGTTCACGCTGAGCAGGGCTGAATTTACCATTGACCGGCATCATCCTTGTGACGTCGCTCATGTAATATCCAACATCCGGAGCATAGTCCATCAACAGAAAATCCCCATCCTTCATTACACGTTTGCCGGCATTATAATGTGGATACCAGGCGTTTGTGGCGCTCGCGATCAATGAGTAGTACGCGTCTCCCTGCGCTCCATTACGGTAATATATGTATTTCGCCATAGCATCGAGTTCAAACTCACTTATCCCGGGAACTGTGGATCGCATTCCTTCCATTAACGCCAATCCTGAAAGTCGGGTAGCTTTGGCGATCATCGCAATTTCGCGAGGGCTTTTTATTAACCGTGATTTATCCAATGCCGGGGACAGATTCTTGATTTCTAGTTGCGGGAATCTCTCTCGCAACAAGGCGATAAATCGCCCTTCACGCGTAATGTTGCCATCCCACGGATCGGCAGCGGCGTCTGCGATTGCACGAACGGCCAAGTCTCGGCTCATCGCAGTGCCTTCAGCTGGATTGAATGGTGTGAATATCGTAGAAATTTGACCTGTTCGCGTATAGTTCGCCAGGTGTTCGCCCATCATCTCCGTGCTGAAAACATCGGTAACTCCGGAAAGGTTTTTTACCATGTCCGCATCTTCCGCTGAGAGCAGCTTACCCTCGCTTCTCTCACGGCCTTCATTGCGGTGCGGGAGGAAGAGCGTTGCCGTTCTGCGTGAACCATTCAGTATTAGATAAGCGTGCGGAACTTCGATTCCGGATAAATAGTAAAATTCGTTTGACTGTCTAAAGCGTGTGTAGCCTCTCGGACTAGGCTCTCCCTGAATCACGGCAATCGCGTTGTTGCCTATCGCATCGAAAACCTTCGCCCGCCGCTGCGCAAACTCCTCCGGCGGAAAATCGTTAGTAAATAGAGGCACGCCTTCCTGTCCGAAAGCGGGTGTATTTATCAGCACAACAAAACACGCACAGACAAACAAAGACTTAGCGA
>JACMMN010000060.1 GCA_014379075.1 Pyrinomonadaceae bacterium
CTCGATTGGCTGATGCTCCACGAATTTGGCCATGAATGGTGGGCAAACCTCGTCACCGCTTCCGACTGGCGCGATTTTTGGATCCACGAAGGCTTTCAATCCTTCATGGACACGCTTTACACCGAGGAAACGAAAGGCAAAGAAGAATATTTCAAAGCCATGCAGGACCGCGCCAAAGCCACGCGAAATATGCAGCCCGTAGCTCCACGCGAACCGAAGATCGCGTACCAGGTCTACATGGCCGAACCCGATTACCTAAAATCCGACGGCGACATCTACGGCAAAGGCGCCGTCGTCCTCCACACTTTAAGATACCTGATCGGCGATGCCGCATTCTTCCGCGCCCTCCGCCGCATGGCCTACCCAACCAAAGCCATGGAAAAAATCACCGATGGCCGCCAAACAAGACTAGTCAACACCGACGATTTCCTCACCATCGCCGAACAGGAATCGAAAATGGAGCTTGACTGGTTCTTCGAGATGTACCTGCGGCAGCCGAAACTTCCGGAGTTGAAAACCGCTATCGGCGACTATCGAGAAGAGCCTAATGCGGCTTCGAAAAAAACGATGCTCCTCCGATGGGTCACCCCAAACGATATGCCATTTCCAATGCCGGTCGAAGTCGTTGTCGACGGTAAAACCCTGCGTGTCGAGCTGAAAGGCGGCAAAGGCAACGTGATATTCACCGGCGACGCACCGATTGTCGATCCGAAGGGTTGGGTTTTGAAGGCACAATAGATGCAAAAAATCGAAGTTACATCCAGAGTTGTAGGTTTCGTGCCTATAGATAAACACGATCATGAAGCGGCGGAACGCGCGATTGTGGCAGGTTATCCTGCGGTTGAATCTTCATTGCCACGGTTACTTGAGTGGATCCAAGATATGAATTGGCCTGTCGCCCAAACGCTGGCACCTTTCCTTGCATCTATCGGTGAACCGTTAATTCCCCATTTGGAAGTTATATTTGAAACCGACGACGAAATTTGGAAGGCATGGATAATATCGAGAATCGTCGGAGAATCATTACCCTTAGCCGTACACTTTCGGAACTATCTGGAGAAATTAGTAGATCAAGAAACAAAAGAAGAAGACGATGAGTGGGTAAGCGACAATGCACGAGACGTCTTGGCAAAGTACGGCTGGTTGTAGTTTTTTAAACCGCATTATTGGGATTTATTTCTATTGCATATAATCGATTCAATTTATTCTAGTAACAATCATGAGCATTCTTCTTGATGAAATTTTAGAGCTGCCTGTTGCGGAGCGAATAAAACTCGTGGAAGAAATTTGGGACAGCATTAATGGCTCCCCTGAGGCAGTTCACATCACACCTGAACAAAAGGCAGAACTCGGCCGAAGACTTGAGGATCACCGTGCGAATCCCGGTGGAAACTTTTCATGGGATGAGATCAAGGCGGAAGCCCTTTCCCGCTAATGAAGTTTAACTCTTGAAATTCGTCCGGCCGCCCGCCGCGAATTTGATGAAGCCTCGGACTGGTAACGGGACGAAGACCCGATTCTCAGGGATAAGTTTGTTTCCTCCGTCGAAAAGACGCTCGTTGACCTATCCCGAACGCCGCTCGCATATCCTGTTGTATATGGCTCGGAAGTTCACCGGGCCACAGTCAAACGATTTCCCTATTCAATATTCTTTACTGTAGAAAAAGAACTTGTCATAGTTCTGTCAATTTTTCATGACAGCAGAAATCCGATCATCTGGCGCGGCCGCATTGGTTAACCTTCAAGACCGATCCTAAGAATTTTTTCGTACGCTCCGGGAACGCGGACGCCGCGGTGACGCGAAAGCTCCGGCCGACGCAGTGCCGCCAAAATTATCCCCTCCGACGCGGCACCGGCCAAAAATGGGATCAGGATGTGCGACCTCGAAACCTTTTTGCGATGCCTCGACGGCGGTATTTTTCCTTATTTAATGCAGTTCGTGGAAAATTCTTAACACCGTTGTCCGCGAACAACATGAAACAAAAAAACAAGAAAAACAAGCCGTCAATTACCCAGATTGAATGTCAGCGCCATGGGATTAGGGCACCATCCGGTGACAATTCAAATTGCCCGTTTTCGCCTTTTTTGGTATTTTATAAAGTTACGCGTTTATTAATAATTGTTATCAAACAGGAATTTTATAATGGCAACTCCAACAAAGAAACTGAGCCCGGCAAGCAATAAAACAAAGAGCAAAAAGACTGTAACGGCCACAAAAGAGATCGTCGCCGAAAAAGCTAAAACGACCGAAGCGGACGGATATATGGAAGCGGCAAAAACCCATAAAACCGCGAAGGCCGAAACCCCGAAGGCCGTAAAAGCCGCGAAATCGTCCGGCAACGGCAGTGCGAAATATCACGGATTGGACGCCAAAACGCTGGTCGGGCTTTATCGCACGATGTATATGTCGCGGCGGATCGACGATAAGGAAATTCAGCTAAAAGGGCAGAACAAGATATTTTTCCAGATCTCCGGTGCCGGCCACGAAGGCGTTCTCGCCGGTGCGGCTCTTGCAATGAAGCCCGCGTACGATTGGTTTTTTCCGTATTACCGTGACCGCGCGCTGATGCTCGGGCTTGGGATGACGGCTCAGGAGATGCTGTGGTCGGCGGTCGGGGCTGAGAAGGACCCGAATTCGCATGGGCGACAGATGCCTTCGCATTGGGGGCATAAGGATTTGAATGTTCCGTCGCAATCTTCCTGCACGGGCACGCAGGCCTTGCATGCGGTTGGTGCGGCGGAAGCTGGTTACCGGGCCGGTTTGGTGAAGGGAATGCAGGACAAGGTCACCGGCTTCAAAGGTGACGAGGTCGTCTATATGTCGATCGGCGACGGCACTACCAGCGAGGGCGAGGTTTGGGAAGCTTTGAATACTGCCTGCAACTTGAAACTGCCGGTAATTTTTGTCGTCGAAGACAACGGTTACGCTATCTCGACACCGGTCGAAGTCGGCACGGCCGGCGGCGATATTTCCAAATTGGTTTCGGGTTTCCCGAATCTTTACATGCAGAAGATCGACGGCACCGATCCGCTCGAAAGCTACGCGGCTTTTGTCCGTGCGGTCGATTACTGCAGAAAGCGGAAAGGCCCGTCATTCGTCCATGCGAAAGTCACGCGGCCATACTCACATTCGCTTTCGGACGACGAAAAGCTTTATCGCCCGGCCGAAGAACTGCAAGCCGATGCGGCCATCGACACGATCAAAACCTACGCCGAATTTCTGATGACCGAAGGCATCGCGTCTTCGGAAGCTCTCGAAAAACTGCGTAAGGAAGTCGATGCGGAAATTAATGAAGCGGCGGACATAGCGCTCGTAACGCCGCAGCCTGCACCGGAAACTGCGCTCCGAAATGTGTTTTCTCCCGACATCGACCCGACTTCGAAAGAGTTTGACACGGAGGAAGGAGCCGAACTTTCTGGGACCCCGGGAACGATGGTCGATCTGATCAACCGCTGTATGCACGAGGAAATGGAACGCGACGAGCGAATAGTCGTTTTCGGCGAAGACGTGGCCGATGTTTCCCGCGAAGTATACCTGGAAACCGTCAAAGGCAAAGGCGGTGTGTTCAAAGTTACGGCAAATCTACAGCGAAAATTCGGCTCGGCCCGAGTTTTCAATTCGCCGCTCGCCGAGGCAAACATTATCGGCCGTGCGGTCGGGATGGCGATCCGCAATCTGAAACCGGTCGTCGAAATTCAGTTTTTCGATTACATTTTCCCGGCCTATCACCAAATCAGAAACGAGGTAGCCGTAACGCGTTGGCGCAGCGACGGCGACACGACATGCCCAATGGTGATGCGCGTTCCGGTCGGCGGATATTTGAAAGGAGGAGCGGTTTATCATTCGCAATCCGGCACGACTATCTTCTCGCACACGCCCGGCCTAATGATCGCTTATCCATCGACTGCTCTCGACGCGAATGGATTATTAAGGACCGCTATCCGCTGTGACGATCCGGTGCTGTTCCTTGAACACAAGCATCTTTACCGCCAGGTCTATAACAAATCGCAGTACCCATCATCGGAATTTCTTATCCCGTTCGGCAAGGCGAGAAAGGTCCGCGAGGGAATAGATGTCACGATTGTCACATATGGAGCGTTAGTCGAACGTTCGAATCAGGCCGCAAAACGCCTCGAACAGCAGGGAATCACCGTCGATCTTATCGATCTGCGAACGCTCGTTCCATACGATTGGGAAGCAATCGCCGAATCCGTAAAGAAAACCTCGCGCGTATTAGTCGCACACGAAGACCCGCTTTCCTGGGGCTACGGTGCCGAAATCGCCGCCCGCATTTCAGATGAATTATTCGAATATCTCGACGCACCAGTCCGCCGCGTCGGTGCGACCGATACTTTTGTCGCCTATGCGCCACAGGTAGAAGATTTTATTCTGCCGCAATCGGAAGACGTTGAAAAAGCCGTGCTGGAGCTTATGAAGTACTGATTTACAGGGATAACAGGATGAAGAGGATATAAACCCCCTTCGATACTATTATCCCCGTTAATTCTTAATCTTATATATTCCGACGCCAAGACGTTCCGCGAATCCCTCGTCAACCAACTGGTGGTTCGCCAGTCCTGATTCCCAACGCGCAAATCCGAAAGCTCTCGAATAATCCCCGAGCAAAGTCATTCCGCACATATGCAAATAAGCGCGGCCTATCTCGCGGACGGCTTCTTCGCGGGTAACTTTTTTTGATAATTCTTTGGGAAAGCGGGCTTCGGCGAGCGTCCAGATGTAGGTGAATTTTGGTACGTAGAGCACTTCCTGCGGTACGACCTTCATTTTTCGCTGAAGTTCATCAATGGCTTTTGTCAGGTCTTTTTTCTCTTTGATGCCGCATTCGGCCCGCAGATCGGATGTCGCCATTTCCCATTCTTTTCGCAAAACCTTTAAAACTTTTTGAGCGTTGGCGGAAAGCATTTCTTTCTCTTCCTTTTTCTGCACGCCCCAGATCGCTTTGAAATGCGGGATCATCCGCGGTGCCAGAAACATCGAATTACCTTTTACCAGTTTTCCGTAATAGATCTTCCCGCGTTGAAAAACTTCGTCCTTCAGCACCCAGGCCGCGCTTGCTTCGGGGTCTTTTTGAACATTTTGCGGCATATGCGCGTCGCGGCGGCCGCAAACGGCAATGTAAACCGAAGGCAGATCTTTGCGAATATCGGTCAGTCCAAGACAGAAACCGAGATCTTCGACCATCGCCTCGACATCCTGGGCGGTCTCAACTTTTAGCAGTTCATCACGCCGCCATTTGCGGTCGCGATACTGTTCGATCTCTTCAGGCAAGGATTGCATAAGGCATTAAACCATAGGGTTAAAACGAATGGCCGCAAAAAGGCACAAGAGGCGCAAAAAAAGATTTTTTTTGCGCCTCTGTGCCTTTTTGCGAGTATATGGTTTTCGGCTTAATTCTCGCTGAGCTGCTGATTATTCCGGATTGGCGAAGAGGACTGAACGGTAATTGTCGAACCCTTTAACAATTGCACGTCGTCGCGGCCCTGGTAAATCACCGAACCTGCTCCGGCACCACCACCAATAATAGCTCCGATCGCCGCGCCTTTAGCGCCGCCAGCGATGGCACCGATGATTGCTCCAGCAGCGCCGCCGATTCCACCACGTTTGACGGTCTCTTTTGTTTGGCTGTCGCCTCGGACCGTACCTTCCGTATCGACTTTTACGGTTTTACCGTATTGGTCTTTAATGCCTTGGAGCGAGCCGGCGAAGTCGTATGCTTTGCCGTCGCGCATTGTTATACGCTCGAAATTGAATGTAAGATTTGAGCTTCCGGAAATCCTGCCCGAACGCCCGACGCCGGAGAGGTAGCCTTCTATAACAGCACCGCGGTATTCGTCAGGCGATTGCACGGTCATCCTGAAACGGTCATTGTTCTGCGAGACTTTCGTGTTGATCTCATTTTCTAAAACCGCTGTTACTATCGTCCCGTTCGGCACAGTAAATTCACCGATTCTCGGTGTGTTTATACTCGGCGTACTACCGTATGTGCCGATTTTGTCTGCCGGATCGTTGCTCGAATATGTTCCGATGTCCGAAGCGTTTCCGCCGGTATTTGGTTCGATACCGAGCCCGGCGACCACGTCGGTTTTATTGTAAACGCTGTCGGCGAAGACGGTTTCGGTCAGATATTCGGTCGTGATCCGCCGCGTGACCTTCATTGTCCGCCCGCTGTCCGTTGGTGCGAACGTGATCGTATAATCGGTTTCGCCGCCAAGGCTTGATAATGTTAGTTCCTCGCCGCGAAGCGTGGCACGAACGCGAATCGTCCGGCCGCCTGCATTTTCGGTTTTCTCGCGGCCGTCGGCGATGATCGTGATCGGAGCGGCCTTTGAAGAAGCAAGAGTTACCTGATTGCCGCGAACATCCAGAGCGATCTGCTCCGGTGCTTCGAGCTTAGATTCCAGGTCCTGTCTTTGAGCGTTTCCGACCTTACTGTTCGCAATAATATCCGCTGTATTCTCGCTTTTAGCTGCATCAAGCCGGTAGGTACCGGTCAATCCGCTGTTGAAATTTGTCGAACGGCCCGGAGCCGGATAGGTGCCTGTGTCCCGGCCGGTGTTCGGATAGCTGGAATTATTGCCGGCGTTCCAGTCTGGTGAAACGCCGTAGCTATTCGCCAGTCGATCCAGAAGCGTTCGAATAGCCGTCCAATCCGTTTGAAGTTTTCCGTTCTGGGGGTTTGAGATCAGAAATTGATCGACAACCTGTGCCGAGCGGAGGAGACCGGAAACGTCGTCGCGGTTTTCGCGTTTTGCCATGAGATTCTCGTCAAAAGCGTTTACCTTCTCCTGAAAATCACGCAAGTCCGCGGAAATGGTGCCGGTGTCCCGCGGATCGGCGGAGCTGCTTTTTAGCTGATATTCCAGGCTGTATTGAAAATCATCGATCTTCGAATTCAGGCTGCGGACGATGTCGCGGGTTTCGCGCTCGTTCCGCCGCTGGGCGTCAGCCTGTTCTGCAATACCGAAAACCATCAAACCGATTGCCGCATAAACAGAAAAAAACTTCGTATACCGTCTCATAAACTTATCTCCAAATTTGGCTGAATGAATACGCAGACTTCCGCCGCATCTCAATATGAAGCATTTTTTATACCAAAAGTTGTTCGCGGGTTTCGGGCGGAATATTTGCCGAAATACTATGATAAAATCGGGCTGAAAAGGAGGGTTCGAATAAAACAATAATTTATGTCAGACAACACGTACAAAGCGACCGTCCAATACGCCGGCGACGGATTTCTGATCGGCACGCCGCCCAGTGGCCACACCCAAACCATTGAAACGAATGGAGATAGAAAAGCGGCACAGACACCGCTTGAGATGCTTCTGGTATCGGTTGCCGCCTGCACAGCCGCCGATGTGATCTCGATCCTTGAAAAGAAACGCCAGGACGTTACCGATTATCGGGTCGAGATCGAAGCCACGCGCCGCGACGAATACCCGCGTGCCTTCACGGGCTTCCACATTCACCATATCGTGCATGGACGTAGCGTTTCGGAAAAAGCCTTGTCGGACGCCATTGAATTATCCGACACAAAATATTGCTCGGTCGCCGGAACCGTCCGTCCGACGGCGGAAATCACGACTAGCTACGAGATAATCGAAGGATAAGGCGACATTTCGTTCAACAACTAGAGTCAAAATCAGCTCCCGGTTTCGTAAAATGAGTGGTTGGTGCAACATAGTTTAGATGATTTCAGTTTTCGCGACATCGCCTATTAGCATACTTGCGGGAAACGAAACGTGGAAAAACATAACATCGCTTGTCATGGCCGCAATTAAGAGTTCAAAGTTCCGAGTTCATAGTTTAAAGTCGGGCGCAATCTGAACTTTTAACTTGAACCTTATACTTTTGAACTCTGGAACCCAGTCGCTGCCGCGCTCGGAATAGTGACCCGGAAACCATCCGATTCCAAGACCCCGAGATCGACCAGGACGGCATCCTAGTCCTCGACTTGAGAACCGCCGCGCCACCACAAGAGGCGCAACAAGTCGGAACCGGGAGCAGAAATCAAGGATAGAGGATTGAGGATAAAGCAAGCAATTCCGATTCTTCATCCTTCCTTTCGCCTTTATCCTTTCGCGTTTATCCTTTATCCTTTCAAAGAACCCAGTCGCTATCGCTCCCGGTACTGACCCGGCATGAAAACTCAGCCAGCTCAAAACTGGCAATCAAAATAATGAGTCTAAAATACATCTTCACAACACTGCTGTTCCTTTCCTTTTCATTGACCGCTTTTTCACAGGCGGATGTCGCGGTTCGGATCTTGAAAGCCGAGGACGAACGGCGGTACGACGTTGTGTTGGAAGATCTTTTGAAAAATGCGAATCCTGTTATCAGAGCACGGGCCGCGCTTGCCGCCGGGCGCATCGGGGATGAGCGGGCGGTTTCGGGCCTGGCGGAGCTTCTCGAAAGCGGCGATGAAAAGGTACGCACGGCGGCGGCTTTTGCGATAGGCGAGATCGAATCGATTAAGGCCGCTGAAACTATTCTCAAATCACTGAATGATCCGAAAACTCCCGATCCCGTCCGTGCAAAGCTGGTCGAAGCCGCTGGAAAGATCGCCGCCGCGAACGCAAAGGACGAAAAATCGAAGGAGTTGGCCAAAGCAATTCTCGACACGCTCGAAGCTGAAAACCGCAAAGGTGTAAAGCAAAATCGCGAGGTAGTCCTGATGGGAATTACCGCCGCTTTGCGCGCCCGGCCGGAGAAAACGGGAGTTGTCGTCGCGAAATTCCTGACAAATCCTGACGCCCGCGTCCGGGCCGATGCCGCAAATACTCTCTCCCGCGTCCGGGCGAAGAACGCGAATGAAGCACTTCGCTCGATGCTGATAAACGATGCCGATCCAATTGCGCGTGCAAACGCCGCCCGCGCGCTCGGCGCGGCGGAAGACAAAGAAGCTTTCGACGCTTTGCTCAAAGCCGCAACCGGAGATGCCGATTCTCGTGTTCGTATCTCGGCGATCCGCTCGATCGGAAGCTTAAAACATGAGCGTGCCGTGCAGCCTTTGGAAAATTATCAGGCGGCTATAATGGAACAGGTTGTAAAACGCGATGCGAAGTTGTTGGCGGGAGCAAAATACTATGCTCCGCCGGCGGAACAAAATGAATGGCTGGAAATCACAACCGCTTTAGGAAATATTCTGGCGGGCAGGAAGGACGCGACCAAGCCAAGTAAAGATGGAGGTCAGACGATTTTCGAGACGGCGCCGCAGCGTTTGCAGCAGTTGATAATGAATGCGCCCGAAACGTCCATTGCGAGAGCGAAAATCAGTCCGGAATTTTTTATGTTCGGTTTTTTGGAACGTTTCAGGTCGGCTCCTAAGCCGATCTTCAAAGATTGGCGCAGCGTTTCAAGTTTAGCTCAGGGGCTGGGAGTTGTTGCGACTTTGCCTAAAGAGAAATACTCCGAAGACCTCGTAAAGTATCGTACCGAGGCGCAGGAGATTTTGAGGCTGTTTATGGCAGATAAAAGCGTGTCTCCGATGGCGATGCCGGATGTGCTTCGTGCTTTTGCCTTATTTAAGACGGATGATGCAAGCACCGTTCTGCGAAATTATCTGCGTCACGAAGACGTTTTTATCAGGGCCGCGGCCGCTGAGCTTTTGGCGGATCTGCCGGCAGCGGATGAAACTACGGAAGCATTAAAAACCGCTTTTTCGTTTGCCCTGGCCAATGACAAAGATTACAACGACGCACAGCTTGCGATTCTCGATACAGTGTACAAACTCGATAAGAAAGAATCCGGAGCCATTCTGTTGGAGTCGTTGAAATCATACGATTATCTCGTGAGAACCAAGGCACTTGAGCTTCTAAAAGACGAAACAGTTAGAAGCGGATTTTCAAACAGTGGGTCAGAACACATTTATTATAGAGCGAAGGAAACCCACCGAGTTCAGCCTTATAGCCCGCGAAACGGCTCGAAACTAGGTCAGATATTAAATACCGCCGCCGATTACAGACGTGCGGCATTACGCAAAAACGGAAAAGTAAAGGCGATTCTCGCTACCGAAAAGGGAACATTCACCATCGACCTGCTGCCGGAAGACGCGCCGCTGACCGTTGATAATTTTATTAAGCTCGCGAAATCCGGCTATTTCAACGGACTCGAAGTCCACCGTGTCGTGCCGAATTTCGTGATGCAGGACGGCGATCCGCGCGGCGACGGCAACGGCGGGCCGGGCTGGTCTATCCGCTGTGAGCTGAACACCGTGCCGTTCGAACGCGGCGCCGTCGGAATGGCGCTCTCCGGCAAGGACACCGGCGGCTCGCAATGGTTCGTCACCCACGCCCCGCAGCCGCACCTCGACGGCGGCTACACCGTCTTCGGCCGATTGAACGAAACCGGGATGAAAATCGTAGATAATATTGTTCGCGGTGATAAGATAATCAGCGTGAAAATAGTGGAAGGCGGTTTACCACAGAGGACACAGAGAGCACGGAGTCGGAAATAGAAGGATACGGATTTTTCGGTGATCTCCGTGCGCTCTGTGGTTAAAATTCTTATGCAAAACGTGGAAGAACGCAAGAAAATCGAGATCGAAGAAGGGCTTGATAATTTGAGCCATTATCTCGATGGGCTTTTTCGTGTTCCGGGGACGGGTTGGCGGTTTGGGTTGGATTCTCTGATCGGGCTGGTGCCGAATGTCGGGGATACGATCACTTCGTTTGCTTCGTTTTATATTCTGCTGGCCGGCGTTCGGTACGGTGTGCCGAAGATCACTTTGCTGAGGATGGCGTTTAATATCGGGCTGGATTATCTGGTCGGGACGATCCCGTTTATCGGCGATGCGTTCGATTTTGTGTGGAAGGCGAACAAGCAGAACATGGACCTGATCCGCACGCGGGCCACCGGAAATAATGTCGGCACGGCCGGCGATTATATTTTCGTGTTCGGGATCATCGCGTTTTTGATTCTGCTGCTGATAGGTTCGATTTTGGTGAGCGTTTATATCATCTGGGCGATTTTTTACGAATTGTTTACGGGGAATATTTAAAGAAATTTTAGCCGCGGATTTAAGAAGATAACGCGGATCAGAAAGATTCTTAAAATCCGCGTCATCCGCGCAAATCCGCGGCTAA
Organism: Pyrinomonadaceae bacterium; assembly: GCA_014379075.1. Taxonomy (GTDB): domain Bacteria; phylum Acidobacteriota; class Blastocatellia; order Pyrinomonadales; family Pyrinomonadaceae; genus OLB17. Next base: position 11,104 of record JACMMN010000060.1, read on the forward strand.
AACTTCTTTGCTTACGCTCCAACCGCTTGCGCGGCGAACATTTTGTCCAGTGCCGTCGTCAGCACTCCGATCCCAAATTCACCGGCGGCACGCGTTTTCAATTTCCCTTCCGAGTCGAAAAGATAATAGACCGGAACCCAGCCTTGCTCGTTTTGAAAGGCGTCCTTCAATTTATGCAGGCTGTCAATCGCTACGGTTTCTTCGATGTGGTTCGCTTTCATCGCTTCATTTACCGTATCGAGGTCGGTATCGGCCTCGTATCTCGGCATATGCACCGCGATAGTTTGCATACCTAAAGCTCCATACTTCTTTTTAAGCTCATTCAAAGCAGGCATCTTCTCTTTGCAAATACCGCACGAAACTGCCCAAAAATGTACCAGTACAGGCTTTCCTTTCGCGTGTTCAAACACGTCTTCCTGCGATCCGTTAAACCATGTCGTCGCCCCATCGAGCGGCGGCATTGCGTCTCCAATTCTCATTGGCATAATATTTTACTCCGTAAATAGTTTGTAGAGTTTTGGGAGTCTGTAGGGTTTATAGAGTGAAAGAACTCTATAAACCCTACAAACTCAATGAACCCAACGAACTACACCTTCAAATTTTCCTGCCCCGGCGTCCAATCGGCCGAGCATAAACCGCCGGTCTGCAAACCTTGCAGCACGCGAAGCACTTCATCGACCGAGCGTCCGATGTTCAGATCGTGGACGACCGCGTATTGCAGAACGCCTTCCGGGTTGATGATGTACAAACCGCGAAGGGCGATATTCGCTTCTTCGACCAGAATGTTATAAGCACGCGACAATTTGCCGCCGACATCCGACGCGATCGGGTACGTCACGCCCTCAATACCGTTTTGATCCTGCGGCGTTTTCAGCCACGCTCTATGCGAATGAACCGAATCGGTCGATACGCCCAAAACCTCGGCTCCGATGCCGTTAAGCTCGTCCAAACGGTCCGAAAAATGGATCAATTCCGTTGGGCAGACAAATGTAAAATCGAGCGGATAAAACAAAAGTATCAGCCATTTGCCCTTGTAATCGGACAGTTTGACGTTCTCCGCCAAAGTCTCGATATTCTTCGTCGACGGCATGTTGAAATCCGGCGCCATCTGCCCGACCTTCGCCATTGTTGTTGTATTTTCTGTAGCTTTTCCTGTAGCTGTTGACATAATTTATTTATTTATTCCCTTATTTTTATTATATTTCACCACAGAGGGCACAGAGTTCACCGGGATTAGGCAAATAGCAAACGCTATTCTATCTCGGTGTTCTCTGTGCCCTCTGTGGTTCAAACCTTTGCTAAACAATCGGGACAAATACCCCGAAGTGTAAATTCCAGCGATTCGGGCTTGAACTTCGAATAACTCGCTGCCAAAGCCACCAATTCCGCCGGATGTTCCATCTCGATATCGGCCAGCTTCCCGCATTTCGTGCAGATCGCATGGTCATGCCGGTGCGTCCCCCGGTCGAACCGGCTCGCGCCGCCGCCGAAACTGATCTCCGCGATATGCCCCGCATCCTTCAAAAAACGTAAGGAATTATATACGGTAGCAAACGAGATCCCCGGCAAAAGCTTTTTTGAATTATCGAAGACCTCATTCGCCGTCAAATGCTCATGCGCGTCGCTAATAACTTGCAGTACGACCTCCCGTTGTTTCGTTAATCCTAAATTTTGTATATCTTCGAATTGCATGACAATGAATTAGATTTAGAATAATTCTAAATCTAATTCATTGTCAAATGGAAAGGAACTTTTTTCTATTATCTATTGCCAGTGTCCACGATGAGTTTTCGTTTGGCTTGGACGATCAGGTTGGGGCGTTTGGAGGTGACTTCGATGTTGCGGGTGTTGGGTTGGCCTTGTTCGCCGAGCGGGACTTTTGGGGTGTAGGTGAGGACGTAGCTGGAATCGATCATTTTGGCGACGAGGGCGGTTTTATCGACCATTTCGTCGAGAGTGTCGGCGAGGACGATCTCGCCGTTGGTGTTTTCGGCAAGTTCGGCGAGGGCATCTTCGCTGGCTTCGAGGTCGGCTTTGCGGGCCTTTAATCGCCTCAGCAGAGTGCGGTCGAGGTTGATCGTCGGGCCGATCTTGGGGCGTGTAGCGTTGTCGCGGACTCCGTTCGGCAGTTGGGCGGCGACCTCGTCGGGCATCGCTTTCGGCGGCGGAGTGTTGGAGATCATTTTGGTCCGCGGGGTAATGTCGGTCGATTCGAGCCGGGTGTAGCTAATGACATGGACGTTGATATCGGTCGACAGCAGCGAGCGTAATGCATCTGCTTTGGCGGTTCGGTTTTGGGCGCTGTCGGTGCCGTCGGTGATGAGGACAAGATGCTTGTTTTCGAGGGTGTTTTTGCTAAGGAAATCCGTTGCCAGATTTATTGCTTCGGTAAAGGCGGAGCGGCGGCCGAACTTCGATCTTTTGCCTACGGCGGCCATGATCTGCTCGCGGTCGTCGGTCCATTCAGCTATGATCTCGGCCTTGTCGCTGTACTGCATAACGGCGATCGAATCTTCGGGCCGCAGTGCGGCGGCGATGCCTTTCGCGACCTTTCGCGTTTGATCCAGACTTTTTATCTGCCGCATCTCTCCGCCCGTATCCATTACGATCAGCACATTTGCGGGAATGCGGCGGACGCTGCTGGCCTGGTGGAGAATGTCATTCTCGGTGATTACGAGATCGGCTTCTTTGACGTCGGTGACGAACCTGCCTTCTTCGTCAAAAGCGATAACGTTGACCTTTACTTCCTGGGTCAAAACGCGGACCGGATCGTCGTCGCGTTCGGGCGTAGGCGTCGGCTGCACGCGACCGCTTTGGGCAACTGCGATACTTGAAATAGATAATAAAATAGCCGACGTCAGCACGAAAAATTTTGATCGGTTAAAGAGCATATTTACCTTTCGAAATATGATGCCTGAATTCCGTGGAAATATGCTTTCCTTCGGATTGTCTCCGCGTCCCTTGCGACTTTGCGTGAAACTGCTTTAAAGATTCTCACGCAAAGACGCAAAGGACGCGTAGCAAAGCAGAGAGAGATCAGAGCCGTGGATGCTTCTCAACGAACTTTAGCAAGTTTGCGGCGTAATCGCGGAAATTCGGGCAGGTGATGCCGTGCGGTGCAAGCAGCGTTTCCGCGACGCTCGTGTCATAGGTCTGCGACACAAAGAAATACGGTACAGCCGAATGTGGCAAGCCGGTAATGGCCGGCGAAAACGGCGTGGATAGAGAAGCCTGGACAAGCTTCGGCGGTGGTCTCAAGGAAGATTTTTTTCCGATCATTAGAGCTGCGATCAGATCGAACAGTGTGGCCGTCGAAAGCGGATTCGGATCGGCCAACGCAATTGTTTTGCCGACGGCATTTTCGTCCATCGAAAGCCCGGCAATGCCGTCAACGACAAAATCGACCGGCACCAGATTCAGCCGAACGGTTTCGTTCCCTACGTTCACAAACCGGAGCAAAGCCGGAGCCTTTCGCAAGTAGTGGACCAAAAAATAGATGCCGTCATATTTCGCGGTTTCACCGGTTCGCGAATCGCCGACAACCACCGATGGGCGAAATATCGTAATGGGCAGATCGCCTTTAAGCTTTTCCACCTCCGCTTCGGCGAGATATTTGGTTTCCTCGTAAAAGTTGCGAAAACCGGTATCGTGTTCGAGTTCGGTTTCCAAAATCCTGCCGGTGCGTTTTCCGGCGACGTAGCATGTGGAGATGTAATTGTAGCGTTTAAGGTTTGAGACGGACCGGGCGAAATCGTTGACATTTTTGGTGCCGTCCAAATTTACGCGGTATGCGGTGTCCTTTGCGACGGCGAGATCATAGGCCGCCGCCAAGTGAAAAACATCCGTCGTTTCCGCCAGTAAAATGCTCAAATCGCCGGCCGACACACCGAGATTCGGTTTGGCAATATCGCCTTCTATCAGGGCAAAATTTTCAAGCGGCGTTGATGTCCGGCCCGCTATTTCTTCGACAGCATTCGCAGCTTTTTTAAGAAACTGCGGCTGAACTAGCAGAAAGAACTGTACGTCAAGCCTGGCTAGACGCGCGACGAGCCGTTCGGCAATAAAACCGGGAAAACCCGTGAGAAATATGGTTTTGGTAAAGCCCATTTTGCTATCTAACCGAAGACGTCCGATGTTCTGAGTCCAAGCTTCAGCGTGTCTTAAGCCTAACGAAAGAAGCAAGCGAGCGAGCGCTCAGAACACCGGATAAATTTTTACACATGTGGAAAACTTATGTTAGAGTCCAGGTACAAAAACATAATTTACCCTGACTTAATAGAAATCATCATCATGGAATCTCCGCCGCAACAGAAAAACGAGAGTGAATTGACTGAGCCGCGATGGTCGGTGATCTCATTCGAGAAATGCGAGGCCTCAGGTTTGTCCTATGCTGATGCAATGTCAAAAATCGATGAACTCGATGGGCGTAAAGTTCCGGGTCTCTGTATTGTCACGGATCAGGCAGCGGCCAAAGTATGCTGAAATCTCTCAAAGAAGTCTGCTGAAGCACGTACTTCCAAACGAAATTCAAAACTCCAGAATTACCTTGCCGAAGCTTTCGTTCGATTCGAGATAACCGTGAGCGTCAGCGACTTCCTCGAATTTAAAAACCTTATCTATATTCGGTTTAACTTTGCCGCTTTCGAGGAGAGGTAAAACATTTTCAGAAAACTTTCGGACGGCTTCGGCTTTTTCTTCGATGGAACGGCCACGAAGAACGGTACCGATGATCTTTAGCCTCTTTTGCAGGGCAATTCCAAGATCGAAGTCCGCCGCCGCTCCACCGGTAAGTCCGACCAGGATCAATCTTCCTTTTATTGCAAGGCTCTCCAAATTTGCTTTGAAATAGCTGGCTCCAACGAGATCAAGGATCACATCCACGCCTTTACCGCTGTTTTTTTCTTTTATGACCCCTGCAAAGTCTACGTTTTCCCCGGCTAAAATTGCGTGGTCCAAGCGGAAATCTTTACATCTATCAAGCTTATCGGCCGTTCGCGATGTACCGATAACGGTGACGCTTTTCGCTTTGGCAAGCTGCAATGCGGCAAGTCCGACGCCGGAACCGACGGCGTGGATGAGTAAGGTTTCGCTTTCCCGCAAATCTCCCAATGTAAATATCGCGTCGTGGGCGGTGATGAAAGCTTCGGGAACGGCGGCGGCTTCGGCGAAACTCAGGTTGCCGGGAACTAAAGCTAAAAGGCTCTGATTGATGGAGATAAGCTCCGCTTGCGCTTCGCCCGCGGTAATGCCGAAAACGCGGTCGCCGGGCTTGAAATTTGGGACATATTCACCTGTCTCGACTACTTCGCCGACGAATTCCAAACCGGGAATATTTTGCGAAAAGCCTTTGGGCGCCGGGTAAACTCCGCGACGCTGGAGCAGATCGGCGCGGTTCAATGCGGCGGCTTTCACGCGTATAAGAACCTTATCGCCGGACGGTTTCGGAGGATCGGGAACTTCCCGGATCTCCAAATTTTCCGGCCCGCCAAATTGTGATATGTAAACTGCTTTCATACTGGAACGCAGGCACCTTTCCCGCCAGCGAAGTCCGCGAACGCGTGTGCGTCACAATGGACAATGTAGAACGGACAATGCCGAATCTTGCTTTTTAATTTTCCATTGTCCATTGCTCAAGGCTTGTTCGCGTCGAAGCAACGCTCATTCGGACGGGGGCGTCCGGGCTCCGTTACCTTGTCAATCTTGCCTCGACGTTATTCGCCTTTAACGAATTTCCGGTTGCACGCTGGAGGTCGGCGATAGATTTATTTAATTCGGTTTGGGCCCGGAGTTCATTGCTGCGGGCGGTGGTCAGTGCGGTTTGGCGTTCCAAGACCTTGTAAATGTCGGATTGGCCGGAATCGAGTTTCCGCTGTTCCGATTCATATTGCAGTGCCGTATTTTCCCTAGCGATGGCGGCTGCCCGCAGCCGGGCTTCGGCTGTGCGGACGAACTGCAGCGAGTTTCGCACATCGACCTGGATATTCTGCTCGATCTGTTCACGCTGTGTTGCCAGCCGTTCTCCCTCGACGCGGGCCCGGCCAAGCTGTGCTCGAGCGGTCTTATCTCCAAAAAGCGGAAGGTTGAACTGTACGCCGACCCGATAGGTCGGATATTTGTTCGAAAAAATATCGGTAATGCTTGATCCTCCGCCGCCAAGGGACTGCAGTAGAATTTGTGTCTGCAATTGTTGCAGACGCTGCTGTTCGAGACACGGTAGATCATCCGGGGGGCAAGGCCGCGAGAACGGGCTTTGAAAATTCGAATTCTGACTTCCGCCGATCCCGGTCGAGGTATAGCTGGCGACCAGGTCGATCTGCGGTTTTTTCAAATTATTGTAATACCTCTGATCAATGGAATTTATTTCCTTTTGAGTATCATTTATTTCGAGTTCGGGGCGGTTTTGCAATGCGGCGGCCAGCGCGTCGTTGAGGCTTGTGTTCGGCGAACCGATATCGACGGGATCGACCGGCGTTATGGATTCGCTCCAGATAGCGTCGCTGCGGTTCGGAGATATAAGATTCTTCAGGGCGTTCTCGGACTGCGTGACAATGTTCAGAGCGTCATAAACGGACTGTTCAAAATTTGCCACCTGAGTATCGGCGGCGACAATATCGATCGGCGCGAGTTGGCCTTCGTCGACCAATCGGCGATTGTGTTCAAGCTGTTCTTTCGCATCCCTTACCCCGTCACGCTGCACCTGCAAATTTCGAAGGGCGTAAGTAAGGTCCCAATAGCCGCGCTGTACATTCGCAATTATCTCGATCGTCCGCTGGCGAAACTGAGAATCGGTCAGCGATAAGTTTCTTTTCGCGATCTCGATCACGCGGCGGTTCTGGTCGAAATTCCGCCCGCGAAACAGCGGCTGCGTCAGGCTGAAAGCGAGGTTAGAATTATATTGCGGGCTTAAGATCGAGATCGGATTATCGGCCGAGAGCCGCTGGTTATTAAATGTCGCGTCAAAGACCGTGCCAAATTTGGGAATGTAAGACCGCAAGCCGAGATTTCCGCCGAATGAGCCCTGCGTGGTTGACTGATTCGAACTAAAAACACTGACGTTCGGGACGGTCGCCCTTTCATAATAGGTCTGCCCCGTTAGTCGCGGCTGGTAAACACCACGTGCCGCCTGAAGATCGAATTCCGCGATCTGCACATTTTTTCGCGTGACCTCGATGTCTTTGTTGTTCGTCAAAGCCAGCGAGATCGCGTCCTGCAGCATAAGCGGTCTCTGGTTCGTCATTTCGACGCCGACCCGCCCGAGATCAGGCATGCTGCGATCTTCCGAACTGTAATTCGGAGCGATAGCCGGAACGCCTTTCAGGTTTTCGGGCGCTACTTCCTGCTTATCGTTCACCGCTGGAACCGGGCTGGGACTTGGTGTAAGATCCTGCGCGAAAAATTGGCCTGCTCCGAACAGGAAAATTATTACAACTGTTAAATATAATCGCGAAAACATAATATTTATTAAGGCATTTATTGGTAAAAGCTTCGGTCGATCCAACCACTCCCAAATTCCGTCAATAAGGCAATTTCGATTTCCTTGCTTTTTTATTTCTTTTTTTTCTTATTTCGTGGATAACGGTTTTAAGAATTTTATCCACGAAATACACGAAATAAGAAAAATTAAATCAAAGAGAAAGTCATTCCATTAAAAAACCGTCCATTACTC
>JACMMN010000396.1 GCA_014379075.1 Pyrinomonadaceae bacterium
AAGATCTCGCGCGAACTATTAAAGTGAAAATACTTTTCGCGGCCCATCCGGCGGGCGATCTCGTTGATGATCCACCAATCCTCTTTTGCCTCTCCCGGCGGATCAATGGCTTTGTTTATCTTGACTACACGGCCCTCAGCGCTCGCCGTGACACCTTCGTCCTCGGACCAGGTCGTGCCCGGCAAAACGACATCCGCGTAACGCGACGATTCGCTCATAAAAAAGTCGATATTTACATTGAATTCGAGGCCTTCGAGCGACCGCCGAATATTGTTGATATCCGGCAAACTGACCATTCCGTTGTTGCAAATGGAGAGAAACGCCTTGATCTCACCCTCGCGCATTTTGTCGAACATCTCGACAACCGAAACGCCCGCCTGCGGAAGTTCGTCTTCCGGCAGGTCCCAGAAATCACAAATATATTTGCGGTGTGCGGGATCATTGATCGACCGCTGGCCCGGAAGCTGGTCAGCCTTCTGGCCGTGCTCGCGTCCGCCCTGGCCGTTTCCCTGGCCGGTGATGGTTCCGTAACCTCGTCCCGGATCGCCGATCTTGCCGGTCGCAAGAACGATATTTATGTATGAAAGGACATTATCGACGCCGTTGCTGTGATGTTCGATGCCGCGGGCATGCATTATCATCCCGGTTTTTGCCCGGCCGTAAAGCAGTCCCGCCTGTTCGATCTTCGCGGCTGGCACTCCAGATATTTGCGAAGCCACATCCGGCGTAAATTTTTCCACAGCAGCCCGCGTTTCTTCCCATCCATTTGTTTTTGAACGAATAAACTCTTCGTCGATCAATCCCTCACGTACAATGACATTCAGCATTCCGTTTGCGACAGCCACATCGGTGCCGGGCTTTAATTGAAGATGAAGATCGCCTTGGCGCGCCGTCGGCGTTTCGCGCGGATCTATGACTATCCACCGGCCGCCGTTGTCACGCTGCTGCCATAGGAATTTGTTGAGAACGGGGAATGTTTCGGCGCAATTCGCACCGGCCAAAATCAGTACCTCCGCAAGCGGAATATCGCTCCACGGATTGGCGGCCCGGTCGATCCCGAACGCCTTGTTGTTACCCGCCGCGGCCGATACCATGCAAAGGCGTCCGTTGTAGTCGATGTACCGCGTGCCCAATCCGGCACGCGCAAATTTTCCCATCAGGTAGGTCTTTTCCGTTGTCAGCGACGAACCGGAATACACACCGATCGCGTCTTTCCCATATTTAGCCTGAACCTCTTTGAATTTCGACGTAACCAGATCGAGTGCCTCATCCCAACTCGCACGTTCGAAATTTCCGTTTCGTTTGATCAATGGATATAACAGTCGATCCGGATGATGAACTTGCAAATAGGCGGTAACGCCTTTTGGGCAGAGTTTCCCTTCGTTGACCGGAAAATCGTAACGCGGTTCAAATCCTACGACATGCTCGTCCGAAACAAGCAGATTCATTCCGCACTGGACGCCGCAATATGGGCAGTGAGTAGGCACCACCCGATCAATCACGCGGCCCGCCTGCCAGCCGCCGTACGGCTCATCGTGCAGGTGCGGGCCGAAACGGTCGATTATCTGTTCCAAATGTTCTACTTTTGACATAAGTTCATTGAACCAAAGCGGCTATTTTTCATCATCGGCACGCGTGCCGTAAAAAACAGGCTCCAGCCGGTCGGGCAATCCGGCGTAAGCAAGTCCGCGCATTACCCTTTTGCATCGCGGGCAATAATCCTGCAGGGTATGGCCGTTTTTCATTCGATAATCGAAACCCAATTCGTCGACCACCTTCTTCAGATCGTCGATCCACATTTGCCCGACGAACATTGTGCCGCACCTCGGGCAAACGGCTTGCTGCATTTCCTGTGAACGTTTTTGGTAAAGCTCGACGCCGATCGATGCGGGCCGCTGGACGATGTGGAACAGCTTCCCGAACGGCAGATAGAAAAGCGTCATTATCACCGTGGCTTGATGCAGAAGCGCGATAAACGAATACATATAACCCGCGAACCAGAGGCTCGACGCCGTCAGCATTAAACCCGAAACCGAGATCGCAAGCAGAAGCATGTGAGGCGTAAAATCAAGCAGGAACGTTTGATAGGCTATTGCGCCTCGGTCGGTCAATCTTCGATGAATGGCGAGCGCGCAGCCCGCGATCACCATTATCGCGGTGATATCGAGCGCGTGAAACGTGAGCCAGGCGATCAGGCTCCGGCCGTCCATCACCTGCAGCGGAAATCCGAACAGATATGCACGATATCCGAGATCGCCTTCAAGCCTGAAATGCACCCATCCGAAGGAAAGCGGAAATGTGATCGCGGCCGCTAAAAGACATCCCCACATTATAAGGAAATGGGTAAACCAGCGTGTAAATCCGCGTTTGAAGATGAAATTTTGGGCTACCAGGTTTTTGCCGATCGTTTCGGCGGCATTTGCCGTGTTCTTAAAAAGTTTTTTCCTATCACGAAACAGTTGCCAGCCGCGCATCCAGTAAATTCGGGTTGCGGGCCGCTGCAGCCAGACGGCGTAGCGAAATACGATGGCGCCGAGCGCGACAATGCTGGCGATCGTATAGCCAAATAAAGCTGAATCGAAATGTTCGAGATTGCGCGAGCCGATGATGACCAGAGCGGTAAGCAGAGCGGAAGCGAGAATTCCTAGATAAGTGGGACGCCGGTAATTTACCGATCCCATAAAACCGTTTGACAGCCGAGCACTCACAGATTCCCCTTGTTGGTTGGTTGTGGCCGATCAAAAACGTCTGTAAATCATGTTTTCATTTTTGAGCCTAAAGCAAACCGACGGCTAAATCAACATTTTTCTGCATTTGGATTTGTAAATGTGTCAGAATCCTCTTCTCCCGTCCGTTTTTCGAGACATGCAAAATCCTTTTCGATCAATATCCGCAGAACATTATTGTCGCCAATCGGCTGAGCAGATTCTATGCCCACGCTCTCTGATTCTATCCATTCGTCAGCGTCAGCTATCGGGATCGAAA
>JACMMN010000397.1 GCA_014379075.1 Pyrinomonadaceae bacterium
ACTTCAAATGGGCGTGGTCCGAATGAAATACCACCTTTGCGCCAGAGTATTTTTGCAAATTTTTGGTGAATTTTTCTTGCGGGCCGATGTTTGCTGGGTTTGGTGCAGTGAAACCGGAAGTTTGATACAGTGATTCGGGTACTTTGATACAGTACTTTTGCCACTTTGGTACTGTAAAACGCCCCCAAATCTACAGTACCAACCCGTCCCAAACCTCATTCGCTCGAGAGACGGTTCCCCTCTTTTTCGCGTACTCTTCCGCCTCGAAGTTACCGGTCTCGATGAGCTGCGCGTCCGTGCAAGAGCTCCGGTTATGATACGTTCTTACCGATAGATCGAAACAGGAGAACTTCATGAATTCGAATACATTACAAATCGTCGCGCTTGCTGCATTTCTAGCCCTTCTCGGTGCGGCTATTTATCTTTACCGTCCGCAGCAGGAAAAGCTGACACGCATTACCGTCGTCGGTGATTCGCTGGCAAAAGTTGCGCCCGACACCGCCGTGATTACATTTTCAGTTGTTACCCAAGGTAAACAAGCCGTCGATGCCCAGCAGGAAAATGCCCGAAAGAGCGAAGCGGTAAAAAAAGCCGTCGAAGCTGTTTCCGGGGATTCGAAAACAGAGATACAGACGAGCGGTTACAGCCTCAATCCCGAACAGGATTATTATTCCGGCAAGATGCCGAAAATACTCGGCTATGAGGTAAAAAACACCGTCACGGTTTCAATCGATAAACTGGACCGTGTCGGCACGATCATTGACGCCGCCACAAACGCGGGTGCGAACAGTGTCGATGGAATCCAGTTCGTTGTCGGCGAAACAAGTCCGGCACAAGGCGATGGTCTCGCACTCGCGACCAAACAGGCAATGGCAAAGGCCGAATCGGTGGCAAAGTCGCTAAACGGCAAGATCGTCCGCGTCGTCCAAACCAGCGAAGGCTCCGTTCCGCCGCAATTTATAGGCGACAGTTATGCGTCCAACTCCAATGCAATGAGTAGTGTTGATCGAAAGCCAACTTTTACAACGCCTGTCCAAGCCGGATCGCTGAATGTCAGATCGCAAGTAATCCTCGTCGTCGATATTTCGATATGACGTCTGTTTGTTTTCAAACGAAATAAGGCTGGAGAAGGACCAGCCTTTTCTATTTGGAATGATTATATCGACTAATTGGTCAGCAAACGGCTGAAAACCAGATCGTCATTCACCTTTTTTAATCTCACTATTTTGTCGCCGCCGGTTAGAGCAAGCAGTCCATCCAGCGACGCAAGTGTTTCTTCTGTCGTGAAAGCCGCATTCTGGCGTTTAAAAGAAATATACGAACCTGCGATTACCTTCCCGTCTTCTTGAATTCCGAGAAAACTGGGAGTGCTGAAGCCGAGAGAGTAGTGCGAAAGAACACTGCCGGCGGTGTCGAATCTCGTGTAGCATCCAATGAGCGTTCCCGGAGAATTGTGCCATGTAGCGACGTATTCGCCGCTGGATTGCTTGACGATGCCCCAGATAACGACGCCAGAATTCCCCAGCGTCTCGGGCTGCGAAGTCAATGAAGAATCGTTCGAGCCATCCGCCCATTTGCGGTCTACCGCCATGTATCCGGTGGAAAGCTTTCCGGCAATCGTCAGTTTACCTGTCTCCGGTTCGGCGACAAGCGCATGAAACGAATAATCGCTGCCGCCGCTGCCTCCGAATATTGTCAGCGAATAACCGCTGCCGTTATATGTCATGTCCTGCGATCCATTCGAATCGAGCCGGATCAGATAAAGGTCAGAATTTGCGGTGCGGTAGGCGCTGACATATACGGTGTTTTCTATAGCGGCGATATGTGCCGCGTTCACCGGGAAATTTACCAGGCTGCGGCTGCTTTTCATGTTGCCCGCCAGATAAAATGTCCAAGCCATCAGTTTCCCGTTGCCCTCGCCGAGCACCACGATATTGCCGTTAGCCAGTACCGTAATTTCCTTTCCGCGGTAATCCGCATTCGTCACTATCAAACCCGTGAGGATGGCGACACCGTTGTTGCCGAACGATAAATCAAGGCCGCCGTCTGCCAGATAACGCCGCAGAAAAAACCTTTTCTTCGCTGTCAGATTTACCGAAACGTTGTAATATCCCGTGACGAGTATCTTTCCATCCGGCTGTACCGACATCCCTCCGGGATAAAGCCCGTTCGTCGGGTCCGTATAGTTACCATTGGTTCCGAATGTCGGATCAATATCGCCCCATGCGGCTTGCGACTCTCCCGCTGCAAAAAAAGTGAACGTTAAAATACCGATTGCCAGTATAAATTTAGATCGTACTAAGTTTCGATTCATATATTGCTTCTCCTTTGCACTGCCTTAAATTTCCGCTGACGAATAGACAGGAATTCAAAGAGCTATTTGCCGTAAGGTTCACATTTATTACCTACGGTTTCGTAAAGCTATTTGTATTCGAAACCCTTTTGAGCCAAAATATACGAGATTAAACCCAGCCTGATTTTTTGAGGAAAGTTATGAGATCAAATTGCCTTATCCGGTCGTTTACGCTTTTGGTTCTAATATTTCTTTCTTTCGCATCCGCCATTTTTGCCCAGACGCCGGAGCAGAAGGAGCTTGCCGAGTATATTCGTGATAATTACGACAAACGTGAGGTGATGGTGCCGATGCGGGACGGGACGCGGCTGTTTACTTCGATCTATACGCCGGAGAAGAAGTCGGAGAAGTATCCGATAATGCTGAACCGCACGCCTTATACGGTCGGGCCGTACGGGAAGAAGGACGGCAAGGACCAATTTAAGGAAAGGCTGGGGCCGAACGAGCTGTTTGCCCGCGAAGGCTATATTTTTGTTTACCAGGACGTGCGCGGCCGATGGATGAGCGAGGGCGTGTGGGAAGACGTGCGGCCCGATATCGCCAATAACACGCCGCAGCAGATCGACGAATCGACCGATACCTACGATACGATCGAGTGGATGCTCAAAAATATCCCGAATAATAACGGCAAGGTCGGAATTTACGGTATCTCTTACCCAGGCTTTTATGCTAGTGCCGGTTCAATAGATTCGCATCCGGCTTTGAAGGCGTGTTCGCCGCAGGCTCCTGTTTCGGACTGGTTTCACGGCGACGACATGCATCATAACGGAGCGTTGTTCCTCGCGCAGAATTATTCGTTCTTCAGGTCCATGGGCCAGATCCGCCCCGCACCGACAGACAAGCCCGATTACATAAAACCGTGGGCCGGACGCCCGACTACCGATGCCTACAACTTTTTTCTCAACCTCGGCGGGTTGAAAGAAGTTGCGGATTATTACCAGCAGGGCGTCGGCGCGCGAGTTCCGTTTTGGGACGATATGATGGCCCATCCGAACTACGATCAGTATTGGAAGGACCGCAACATCCTGCCGAAACTTAAAAACATCGGCTGCGCAACGATGACCGTCGGCGGCTGGTATGACAACGAAGATTTGTACGGAGCGCTCAAAACATACGAGCACATTGAGCGGCAAAATCCGAAAATATTTAATGTTCTGGTCGTTGGCCCGTGGGATCACGGCGGCTGGTCCCGTGCCGACGGCGATTGGCTCGGCACCGCTTATTTTACGCAGAAAACCGGCGATCATTACCGGCGGCAGATCGAAATTCCTTTCTTCGACCATTTCTTAAAGGACAAAGGTGACATCTCCGCGATCAAGGAAGTAAATCTTTTCGACACCGGTTCGCACGAATGGCGTTCGTTTGAAAATTACGAACCGACGAACGACACGGACACCGCGTTGTATTTAACGGCGAATGGCGGATTGTCTTTTTCGACAAACCCACTAAAAGGCCGCAGCGGTTTCGATCAATGGGTTTCCGATCCGATGAATCCTGTTCCCTACACGCAAAAGGTCACGTCGAATTACCCGCGAGAATTCATGACCGAAGACCAGCGTTTCGTCTCGAACCGTCCGGACGTAATGGTTTATCAAA
>JACMMN010000398.1 GCA_014379075.1 Pyrinomonadaceae bacterium
ACCATGGTCGATCAGCTTAATTCATTCGCTTCGGAGGTTACACGAGTGGCCCGTGAAGTCGGAACGGAAGGAAAGCTCGGTGGCGAGGCTGATGTGAAAGGTGTCGGAGGCGTGTGGAAGGACCTTACGGACAACGTGAATTTGATGACGAGCAATCTCACGGCTCAGGTGCGAAACATCGCCGACGTGGCGACCTCAGTGGCGAACGGCGATCTTTCGAAGAAAATTACGGTCCAGGTGCGCGGCGAAATTCTCGAGCTGAAAGACACGCTGAACACAATGGTCGATCAGCTCAATTCGTTCGCGTCCGAGGTAACGCGTGTTGCGAAAGAGGTCGGTACGGAAGGTAAGTTGGGCGGACAGGCACAGGTAAAGGGCGTTTCTGGCACATGGAAAGATCTGACCGATAATGTGAACTTCATGGCCTCGAATCTTACGGGCCAGGTGCGAAACATCGCAGCCGTGACC
The DNA here is from genome assembly GCA_014379075.1 of Pyrinomonadaceae bacterium. Classification (GTDB taxonomy): domain Bacteria; phylum Acidobacteriota; class Blastocatellia; order Pyrinomonadales; family Pyrinomonadaceae; genus OLB17. The sequence goes on from JACMMN010000398.1 coordinate 469, forward strand.
ACCGCCGTTGCAAACGGCGATCTTTCCAAGAAGATCACGGTCGATGTGCAGGGCGAAATCCTCGAATTGAAAGACACCATTAACACGATGGTAGATCAACTTTCGTCGTTCGCATCTGAGGTTACGCGCGTGGCAAGGGAAGTGGGAACCGAAGGAAAACTCGGTGGACAAGCGGTCGTGGGCGGCGTTTCGGGAACATGGAAAGATCTCACGGATAACGTTAATTTCATGGCGTCCAATTTGACATCGCAGGTTCGCAACATTGCGGATGTCACGACGGCCGTCGCCACCGGTGACCTTTCCAAAAAGATAACGGTGGACGTGAAAGGCGAAATTCTCGAACTCAAAAATACCATTAATACGATGGTGGATCAGCTTTCGTCATTCGCGTCGGAAGTAACCCGCGTGGCACGCGAGGTAGGAACCGAAGGAAAGCTCGGCGGACAGGCCCAGGTGCGTGGCGTTTCGGGAACGTGGAAGGATCTCACCGAAAACGTGAATTTCATGGCATCGAACCTCACGGGACAGGTTCGGAATATCGCAGCCGTGACGACCGCCGTGGCGAACGGCGATCTTTCCAAAAAGATCACGGTCGACGTGCAGGGCGAAATTCTTGAACTTAAAGACACCATCAATACAATGGTCGATCAGCTCAATTCATTCGCGTCGGAGGTGACGCGAGTGGCCCGTGAGGTGGGAACCGAAGGTAAACTCGGCGGCCAGGCCGAAGTTAAAGGCGTCGCCGGTGTCTGGAAGGACCTTACGGACAACGTTAATTTCATGGGGTCGAACCTCACAACGCAGGTTCGCGGTATCGCCCGCGTGGTGACCGCCGTCGCCAACGGGAACCTCAACCGAAAACTCGAGGTGGAAGCTCTTGGCGAGATCGCCGAGCTTGCCGATACGATCAACGCTATGATCGACACGCTCGCGACATTCGCCGATCAGGTGACGACCGTAGCCCGTGAGGTAGGAATTGAAGGTGAATTAGGAGGACAGGCGAGCGTGCCCGGAGCATCGGGCACATGGCGCGACCTTACAGACAACGTAAATCAACTTGCCGCCAACCTGACCAGCCAAGTCCGAGCGATGGCCGACGTCGCGACCGCTGTGACCAAGGGCGATCTGACGCGGTCGATCACGGTCGATGCATCCGGCGAAGTTGCGTTTCTGAAGGACAACGTAAACGAGATGATCCGCAATCTGCGTGAAACAACGCAGAAAAACACCGAACAGGATTGGCTTAAAACCAATCTCGCCAAATTCTCGCAGATGCTCCAGGGACAGCGTGACCTGCTTACCGTGGCTCGTCTGATCCTCTCCGAAATGGCTCCGCTGGTCGAAATGCAGCATGGCGTGTTTTACATCACAGATACTGACGGCGACGAAACCGTTTTGAAACTGCTTGCGAGCTATGCTTACCGCGAACGTAAATCCGTTGCTACACAGTTTGCACTGGGCGAGAGTATTGTCGGCCAATGCGCCCTTGAGAAGGAGCGGATCCTCATCAAGAACGTGCCTAAGGAGTACGTTAAGGTCAATTCCGGCCTCGGCGAGGCTGCACCGACGAACATTGTAGTTCTGCCCGTCCTTTTCGAAGGGCAGGTCAAAGCCGTGATCGAGCTTGCTTCGTTCAATCCGTTCAACGAGATCCACTTCGGCTTTCTCGACCAGTTGACCGAATCTATCGGTATCGTCATCAACACGATCGAGGCGAACATGAGGACCGAGGAATTGCTCAAGCAGTCGCAATCACTTGCGCAGGAGCTTCAGCTCGGCCAGGCGGAATTGCAGGAGACTAACAGGCGTCTCGAATTACAGGCCCAATCACTGCAAACTTCGGAAGAACTGCTCAAACAGCAGCAGGAAGAATTGCAGGGCACGAACCAGGAACTTGAAGAAAAAGCGACTCTTCTTTCCGAGCAGAAGAGCGAAGTGGAACAGAAGAACCACCAGATCGAGCTAGCCCGTACCGCACTTGAGGACAAGGCAAAACAGCTTGCGTTGAGTTCGAAATACAAGTCCGAATTCCTCGCAAATATGTCGCACGAGCTGCGGACGCCGCTAAATTCGATGCTTATCCTTTCGAAGATGCTATCGGAAAATGCCGAGGCAAACCTTCACGAGAAACAGATCGAATTCGCCGAAACGATTCATTCGTCCGGTTCCGATCTGCTGGCGCTCATCAACGAGATCCTCGATCTTTCCAAGATCGAATCCGGAAACATGGCCGTCGAGATCAGCGAACTCAATTTCGGCGATCTCCAGGAAGATATCGAACGCACATTCAGCCAGATCGCAAAGGACAAGGGGCTACAGCTATTACTCGAGCAAAGCAACGAGCTGCCCGGACGTATTCACACCGATGTGAAGCGTCTGCGGCAGGTCCTGAAGAATCTCTTGTCGAACGCCTTCAAGTTTACGCAGTTCGGTCAGGTGAGTGTTAAGATCTCGCCCGCCGACCGCGGCTGGAGCGTGGATAATAATTCGCTGAATCACGCGTCTTCGGTTGTTGCATTCGAGGTGCTCGATTCCGGTATCGGCATTCCCGACGACAAGCAGCAGCTGATCTTCGAGGCCTTTCAGCAGGCCGACGGAACGACGAGCCGCAAATACGGCGGAACCGGCCTCGGACTTTCCATCAGCCGCGAGATCGCCCGTCTATTGGGCGGTGAAATTACTTTGGAGAGTATTCAGGGCGAAGGCAGTAAATTCACCTTCTACCTTCCTGAAAGCTACCAGCCGATAGGGATGCCTACTCATGAAGATGATCCGGACGATGAATTTGCATTGAGCAGTGTCCCGGCGAAATCCAGTATGATCGCCTTATCAAGGGAATCGGACCAAGATCTGTCGTCCCGCGTTCAGATCATTGTCAGCGATGACCGGGCGGACATTCAGGAAGGCGATAAGGTTGTTTTGATCGTCGAGGACGATGTGAGTTTTGCCCGGATCTTGGTCGACGTCGCTCACGAACAAGGCCTGAAATGCCTCGTCTCGTCGAACGGCGAGGACGCCTTGATGACCGCCCGGAAATACCGTCCCGATGCGATCACGCTCGATCTCACACTTCCGGGGATGCACGGTTATGCGGTGCTCGACCGCCTCAAACACGACCCTTCCACGAGGCATATTCCGATACAGATCATCTCCGTCGTCGATGACGCGCGAAGCGTTCTGAAACTCGGAGCCCTGGGCCATTTCACCAAGTCCGCGAACCGGGAAAGGCTTATCGAAAGCGTAAGTAAACTAAAGGATTTTGTCGATCGTCCGGTCAAAAATCTCCTGCTGGTTGAAGACGATAAAAAACTTAGCCGCAGCATTACCGAACTCCTAAAGGGCAAGGACGTGCGGATCCATCCGGCTGCGACCGGTGCGGACGCAATGAAAATGATGCAGTCCGACACGTTCGACTGTGCAATAGTCGATCTGATGCTTCCCGATATGGAGTGGTCCGATCTCATCGGCAATATCAAGCAAAAATCGGGATCTCCGGGTCTTCCGGTGATCGTCCATACCGGCAAGGACCTCACAAAACGCGAAACGGCTAAGATAAAGAAATTTGCCGAAACCGTTATCATCAAGGACGCCGATTCTTTTGAGCGGCTATTCGATGAAACCGCTCTTTTCTTGCACCGTGACGTTGCCGATCTAACCGAGTCACAGAAGAACATGATCAAGCACGTCAACGTGACCGACCCGCGTTTGCAGGGGAAGAAGGTGCTTGTCGTAGATGACGATATCCGGAACATTTTCGCATTAACTAGCGTGCTCGAACGCCAGCAAATGGACGTGGTCTACGCCGAAAACGGTCGTGACGGTATCGAGATGCTGAAGAAAAACCCGGGGATCAATGGTGTTTTGATGGACATCATGATGCCTGAAATGGATGGCTACGAAGCAATGACCGAGATCCGAAAGCTGGCGAAGTTCAAGTCCATACCGATTATCGCCGTTACCGCGAAGGCGATGAAGGGCGACCGCCAGAAATGCATCGAAGCTGGCGCTTCGGATTACATAACCAAGCCGGTCGATACCGAACAGCTTTTGTCGCTGCTCCGTATCTGGCTGGATAAGTAGAGGGCTTGCAGTATTTTGATTACGTGTTACTGGTATAATTCCGGCGAAGATTTTGTTCTCTTTACTTTCATTCTTGCTCTTCTTGACCGTAGTTAAAGTCTTCGGACTGACCACAGAATAAGATGAATAGGAACGGGAAGTTGGGCGGCCGATGAGCGGTCATACAGATTTAGAAGAGGAAAGATTTAATGAGCGATTCGCAATATCGGGCTAATGTTCTATTGGTCGATGATCGGCCGGACAATCTGCTTGCACTCGAAAGCTGTCTGGCCGAGCCGGGACAAAACCTTCTCCGCGCCGAATCGGCTCGTGAGGCTTTGCGAATCCTGCTCAGCGAAGAAATTGCGCTTATCCTTCTTGATGTACAGATGCCCGACGTGAACGGATTCGATCTCGCTGAACTTATTCGCGAACGCGAGCAGACGCAGCATACGCCTATAATTTTTATTTCAGCCACAAGCACGACAGACCAATTTATTTTCAAAGGCTATTCGCTCGGAGCGGTAGATTACATCACGAAGCCATTCAACCCGGATATTTTACGATCGAAAGTCCGATTTTTTACCGAATATTCTCGGCAGCACCAGGAGATCAAACGCCAGGCGGAACTGCTTGAACAAACTAACCTTAGTTTGGACAGCACGAACATCGATCTGGAAGCGCGCGTTCGGGTCCGCACGGAGGAGCTTGAAGTGGCAAACCGGGAACTGGAAACCGAGATCGCCGTTCGAACGCGGTCCGAGTCCCGTCTGACTATTGAACATTCGATCACAAAGACCCTGGCCGACGCTGATAACTTGCAAGGAGCCGCAGGCCAGATACTTCAGACATTTTGCGAAAATATGGACGCCGATGTTTGCGCACTGTGGATACTGAACGACTCGGAAACGGAACTCCACTGTGTGCGGGTAGAAACGGCGGAAGGAGCGGTGGGATTGGACACGTTCCTGGAGGTTATCGGAAAAACCGATTTCCCGAAAAGCGTCGGTCTTCCCGGCTATGTGTGGGAAAAAAGCGTTCCAGTCTGGATACGGTACGATTTCAAAGGCCTGAAGTTTCCGCGTTCCGAGATCGCCGCCGCCGTGGGGCTAAAAAGTGCGATCGGATTTCCAGTTAAGGTCGGCAAAAAGTTCCACGGAGCGATAGAGATCTTTTCTCGCAAGGAGTTTTCTCGCGACGAAGATATCCTTAACATGATGGACGCGATTGGCAGTGAGATCGGGCAGTATGTCCATCGTAAACGCGTTGAGAGCGAAAAGGAAAAACTCCTTCTTCGTGAAAAAGCGCTCAGGGAAAAGGCGGAAGAAGCGAGCCGCCTGAAGGACGAATTTTTAGCGACGGTTTCGCATGAACTGCGGACGCCGCTCAACGCGATCCTCGGCTGGGGGCAGATACTCCAGGAAGGCAAGCTGCCCCGCGAAGATCACGACGCTGCAATTACAAAGATCTACCGCAATGCGAAATCGCAGGCACAGCTAATCGACGATCTCCTTGATACCTCGAATCTCATCGCCGGCAATCTGCGTTTGAGCCTTTCACCGCTGTCGATAGCTCCTGTCGTTGAAGCGGCGCTGGATTCCGTCCGGCCGATCGCGAATTCAAAGGAAATTACGCTGTCCGTTTCGTCTGGGGAGGAGATAGGGGAAATTGTCGGTGATTCGCAAAGATTGCAGCAGGTGATCTGGAACTTGGTGTCAAATGCGGTGAAATTTACGCCGAAAAATGGCGAAGTCAAAGTACTGCTCGAAGAAAGCGACGATACTTTACGGATAATAGTGTCAGACACCGGCAACGGTATCCCGCCTGAATTTTTGCCGTTTGTTTTCGACCGTTTCCGGCAGGCGGACAGTTCCAGCATTCGCGGATACGACGGGTTGGGGCTCGGGCTGGCCATCGTTCGCCACCTCGCCGAACTTCACGGCGGATCGGTGTCGGCGACCAGCGATTACCCCGATGGCGGTTCGGTCTTTACGGTTGCTCTGCCGCGTCCTTCGAATGGGACTGTTCCGGAGCGGGACGTTTCGCCCGAAAAAATAACCGAAAAAGCCGAAGCAACTACGGCAACGACATTGAAGGATTTCCGCATACTTATTGTCGACGATGATTCGGAGTCGTGCAAAATGCTTACGGTCGCGTTGGAACTCTTAGGAGCGGAGATAAGAACGTCGGGCTCAGCCGCGGCCGCCTACGAATCGATTGTCGATTGGCGGCCAATGATCATATTTTCCGATATCAACATGCCCGGCGAAGACGGCTATTCATTGCTGAAAAGGATCAAGGCATCCTCCACCGAAAACATAGCAGATATTCCGGTGGTCGCTCTCACGGCCATGGCCCGATCCGAAGACAATGAAAAAGCAGTATCGGCGGGATTTGCACTTCACATCTCAAAACCTGTCGATCTCGAGAAGATCGTACAAACTATCAGGGATCTGGCCGCCAAAAACGGCTCGGCCGGGAATTCGGAATAAACTTCCGGCTCGACGGCGGATATTACAGAAAGAGCCGACATTCGGTTGTTACGCAGCGGTTATTGTAACCTGTTTACCTTCCTGCCTTCGCGGCCCAGGAGCAGGTATGCGAGGCCGCCGATGCCTAAGGCGACCGCGGCTCCCGTCGTTATAGGGTGCAGGGACGCCTTCGTGTATAAAGAGCTTTCCGCCACATGCCCCTCGTACCCGCCGCGTTCCGTCAAGCTGCCGTCGGGTGAATAATATAAGCTTTCCATCGATCTGCCGTTCTCCGGCTTATCACTTTTTTGCATCTCGATCATTGTCGCTTCCATGATCATATCGGTAGTACGCGGTGCGAATTTGCCCATCAGCGAAAATGCCTTGCCGCCGGCTCCGACAAATACATCACGAACCGGATTTTCCGCGCAGTGGAGAATCGTTTCAGCCACTGTTTCTGGCGAGTAAACAGGCGGCGGGTTTTCCGGCTGCACTCCCAGGAAATTCTTCGCGTGATCTTTGTAGGGCGTGTCTATCGCGGATGGTTTCACTAGTGTCACGGATATTGGCGCGCTGTCCGCTTCGAGTTCCATCCGAAGAGCGTCCGTAAATCCCTTCACGGCGTGTTTCGATGCGCAGTACATTCCCTGTATGGGAATCGCCCGATCGGAAAGGGTACTGCCGATATTGATGATAGCACCGCCGAACAGCCTCAGGTTTCGTGCCGCCACGACCGAGCCGTTCACTACGCCCCAAAAATTGGTATCGAACAGTTGTCGCGAATCGGCGTCCGGAACCTCTTCGAGTTTGCCGTAGATCGATACGCCCGCGTTATTAATCCATGTATCGAAATTGCCGAATTTGTTTACGGCCTCGATGGCGATGCGCGTAACATCTTCTTCGCTGCCAACGTCTGCGACGATATACATTGCCTCACCACCCGCCGAATTTATCTCGTCCGTAAGTTTTTTTAGCGCTTCTTCGTTTCTCGCCGCCAGCACCAGTTTTGCCCCGCGCCCTGCGGCCATTCTTGCCGTAACCAAACCTATGCCGCTTGTCGCACCGGTAAGTACAATTACCTGTTCATTCAATTTTCGTAATTTTAGTGCCATTGTTTCATCTCTCCGTTTTACTCTTTTACAAATACGTTTTCCGTGGATAACGCCGAATCGGTGGACAGGGAGCTCGGCGCATTGAGATGAGCGCCTTCGTGGACTCCGACGCCAAGCCGCTCGACCAATTCGCCGCCTAGCCAACCGCCGACCAAAGCTAGTCCGGCTCCCAGGATCGAAAGACCACTGGCCAATGCCGGCGGCTGAGCGGGAGCCGAATTGCGAAACCACCAGCTTGCCGCGAAGATCACCAGCGCGGTTGCATTGACCAAGCCGTGAATCAGGCCGATCGATTTTGCCCGCGTACCCGAAGGAATTGCGAACCAGTCCAACCAGCCGAAAATTGCCGCCAACGCGCCTCCGACAAGTCCGGCCGTTATCATCCAGTAAGCGACCACCGAAAAAGTAACGTTTCCCCAAATTAAATAAATTACATCGAAAACGACGCCGGTTGCCAGCAGGCCAAGCGGGAAAACGATCAATATCGGATGTACCGAATGTCCCAGTATTTTCACTCCGCCTTTCATATATATTCCTCCAGATGCCGATGATTCTTTTCGTATGATTTTGTTACGAATCGCAAGTTCTGTGAGATCAACTGCAATTTGCGTGCACAATTCAGTGACGTCGGGAGGCAGAACGAAGAAATTATTTTTCTTTGTGTACGGTGGGTTACGGACGCATCAGTTCCCAGTAGAGAAAATAGAAATCGTCAGGAGACAATTCGATGCGATTTCGCTGTACTCACTTTACATGCGTCCGCATTAGAATCATCACAACGTTGAGGTGCCAGCCAAAATGTTTTTGATGAAGGATAAGACGATACTTACGTTTTGGGAAGGCGTAAATATCGTCTTTTCCACTGGTTCCTACTTACAGTGCATCTTTATCGGGTTCTCGCGGCAAACCTAAGGAAAATAATCGAATACGGTCCACTAACTGCTGCCTGTCTGAGTCGCCCGATAAACCCTCGCTAAATTTAAGGAACATAAATTGCAGAATCTATGCAAGTCTGTTCGATATCAGTACATTTTGCTCAAGAGAAAAGTTATGGGTAACTCTACAAAGTTTCACGGACTATTCGACCTGCGTGATGACGGCATGATCGTTTATTCGCGGGCGCTGGACAGCAATGCCGCTATCCGCGGCGATCTGGTGGGACAAAATTTCTTCGATAAGTTTGACGGAACGGGCGAATCTGTTGACTTTCGGCTCCAGTTTTATGAGTTTGTAAAAAGCCGCAGAGGTGTAGAGAGTATTGTTCTTGACTCAACTCAGGGAAATGCGCGTCTGAAGACCAAGGTCTTAATGACGCGTGCATACGAAAACGATGATCATTCGCCGCACGAGCGATTCATGCTGGAAATTCTCGAAGACGTTTAGCAAAACAATTTAACAAGGGGTGATAAAATGCAATTGTCGAAATCCATACGAAATTACGAGAGGGCCGATTCCTTTCCGCTAAAAAATTACGATTGGCGAAACGGAAATGACGTCAACGCGAAAAGCGATCAATCATGCACCGCGAATCTGTTGATGCGGTCGCTTTTCAAGCATGCAGGAAAGAATCTTTCCATTCCTATGAACCAAACCGTCCTGACGAAAGGAGATTTTCTGTATCAGCAGGACGACGAGATCGATCACGTTTACTTCCCGGAAACCGCAGCGATCTCCGAATTTCGGCTGTTAGAAGACGGGCGTATGGTTGAAATTGCAATTACCGGGAGGGAAGGGGCGCTCGGCATTCCGTCGTTGTTCGGCCCTTGTCTCGCCTCAAATATCGCGGGAGTGTCGCACACAGGAACCGCGTTAAAAATAGCGACTGGTTCGATCAAGAGGCAGATTTCGGCCGACGCAGGTCTCATGCTTTTAATGTACGATTGGATGAATAAATACATCCGGCAGATATCGCAAAAAGCGATTTGCAATATGTATCATTCGGTCGAAACGCGCTTCTGCACATGGCTGCTGATGCTCCAGGACCGCACGAGCCGGAGCGTGCTCAAACTGACACACGAAGAGATCGCCAGGATATTGGGCGTCTACCGGCCGAGCGTGACGTATATAGCGCTGGAATTGCGAAAACAAAACCTTATCGACTATTCACGTGGAGGTATTTCGATCAGCGACCGGGCGGGGTTAAAAAAACACGCATGCGACTGCTATGCTGAACTCGCCGCAGATTACGCCGAAGCGGACAGTGTGCGAATTACCGAGAAAGCCGGTGCTTTTCGAACAAATGTTTACGCTTATTAACCGGATCTGGAATCTGTGCGTGTATTAATAGGAATGAAGGGCAGGGCTGGACCTCTGCCCTTCATTTTTTTACTGCGTGATAGGCGGCCGATGTTTTCCGCATTCAGCTCGGGGTACTTTTCCAGTTACCTCAAACCAAATTAAACAATCTCCGAGCGCTCCGGTTGCCATTCCTATAACAAGGATACTCCGCGAATACACCTGCGTATGTACGCTAACGCACAAAATTCGCTCAATCGCGGTTCATTACAGAAAAATTAGTCAATAAAAAGTGCCTAGGCGGTGACCCCGGTGGAAAAGCGAAAGGGCGATCAATTGATCGCCCCTAACTATCAGCTGTAAATGGTACACCCGGCATGATTCGAACATGCGACCCCTTGATTCGTAGTCAAGTACTCTATCCAGCTGAGCTACGGGTGCGTAAACCGAACTTTTAGACTACAAAGATGCGGCATTTGTGTCAAGGAGAGGTAAAAAACAATGGAAAATCCGATAATGGACAATGGAAACCTTGACGTCCTGCGGCTACTGACGAAAATGGGGTTTATTTTGCGAAATAGCCCTGGCGAGAGCGTGAGATCAATTCCGGGTCGGATACTTCGATTTTAATTGCACGCCACTTGCCGTCCCGTTTATCGTTTGTCGGTTGATATTCAACGGTGTACAGCGTCCTCAGATCGGCCGCTACTATGGCATAGAGTGCTCCCATTTCCTCAAGCCGGTTGATCGTATTGATAGTGCCTCCGGTCCGGTCAGCGACCAATTTGAGCCGTTCGCGGGCGGCTTTGAACATCGCTATCTGTCTCGGTGTCGGATCCGCCAAACGAGCAGGATCGCCTGTCGGCAGAGCTAGCGGGTATATCGTCACGCCCTGGGCGTCGGAGCGGTTGAGAATGCGGTTTAACGTCTCGCTAGTCTCCGGCTTGATAGCGGCCGGAATCTCGGCGTCGGTCAAACGTGACAGGAACTTTCGGTCGGAGTTCTGCTCATCGGTATCAACCCCGTCTGTCAAAACGACTATCGCCTTGCGCCGGTTTCCTTCCTTAGACAGTTTTTCAAGCGAAAAGAGCAGTGCACGGTAGAGATCGGTCTCGCCGACGCCGTTAGCTACCGAGATCGAATGATATGCATCGCGGCGATTTGCCGTGAAATCGTTGAGAAGGTTGACCTTGCTATAAAATTCAACTACAGCAACCCGGTCGTCTGGCCCTAACGCATCCAGAAAACGCGACGCAGACAGTTGAATATTTTGACGAAAACTCTTGGTCGATCCGCTCATGTCGAGCAGCATGACCACACTGAAAGGTGCCGGAGCCGCGACAAAGCTAGAAATTTCCTGCTTAACTCCGTCTTCGTAAAGGCTAAAGCTGCTTTTATCTAAGGACGTGATCGGACGCCCGCGTTGATCGACGACTCCGATATTCAAGCGCACGACCGACGAATCGACCTTGATGGGATCGTCATCCTGAGCGGAGGCGGCGAAAAAGCCGCATACAATAGTTAAAACGAGTAAAAAAGCTTTCCGGCTGAACATAAAAGAATTCTAACAATCAGACGCACAATTTAGAAATGCGGTTGCACGGGGCGATTGCGCAAAAAACCCTTAACATTATCGGGATTTTGCTTTATAATTCATATTTGCCCGTAGACTACACCCTTTAGGTTCGATAGAAAACTATATTTTGCCGGCTTCCCGACTGAAATTGCGATGCTCTATAAACCGAGTTATTGCTGCCACTGCGGCGAGAAAATTGAACGGGCCGACTGGAAGCCGTGGACCAGCCGGCGGTTTTGCGATGTTTGCAAGGTAGAAAACAAAGGGTATGATTTGCTCGCCAGGTCGTTTTTTGGCGGCGGATTGATCCTGGCCCTTTTGGGAGTGGGAGGTTACCTTCAGAAGAGTAAATCGGATCCCGGATCGTCGCAAAAAAATCCGGGTTTACAAATGTCGAAGAAGTCGCTGATCGCCGATTCGCCTTCTATTTCCGCGAATATCAAGACCGATCGCGGAAATAGTGTTGATGAATCTGCCGCTTTACCTAGCGCGTTGGGCGAGGAAAGGGGAAAGCAAACCCCCAGTTCGAAAACTATATCCGAGGCTCCGGTATTCTATTGCGGAGCGATGACGAAAAAGGGAACTCCGTGTACCCGAAGGGTGAAAGTGAAAGGAAATTGCTGGCAGCACGCGGGCAGGACGTCGTAGTTGTGAGCACAGTAAGTATCAATCGGTTCGACATCATTTTCGAAACGATTTTCCCAGTTCAAACGTAATACCCTGTTTTATCATTGCTGTTTAAGGAGAATTATTACAAAATATCAAGTCGGGAAGTTTCTCTTTCCAAGCCCTAATCATTAATGAAAATGAAACCTTTAGCTCAAAATA
>JACMMN010000399.1 GCA_014379075.1 Pyrinomonadaceae bacterium
TCATACGAAGCAGTTTTCCGGATCTTATTATAGGGGTTTCGACACATTCGATTTCAGAAGCAGAATCTGCAGCTGCGAACGGTGCGGATTTTGTGACCTTTGGCCCGGTTTTTGAAACACCGGATAAAGATCGGCCGACTGGTCTGGACGAACTGATACAAGTTCGTGAAAGACTCGGGAATTTTCCGGTGATCGCTTTGGGCGGAATAAATGAGATGAATTACAAGGCAGTTCTGGATTGCGGTGCAAGCGGTTTTGCCGCAATTAGATTCTTAAATGATCGTAAGAATTTGAGAAAATTGTTTGGAGAGGGCGGCTAACGCTGCCGAGAAGCCGCTTAGACAGCACTCCAGACTGCGGAAATTTAAACTAATGAGTCGCATTAAAATATGCCTGACGATTGCCGGCCTCGATCCTTCGGGCGGTGCGGGGGTCATTGCCGATATTAAAACGTTTTCCGCCTTTGGGTGTTTCGCGACGGCAGCGATATCGTCCATAACATTTCAGAATACGACTGGTGTTTTCGGAACGGTTCATCAAACGGCTGAGACGGTCCGCGGACAAGTCGAGCCGATAATTCGGGATTACACCGTCGATGCAGTCAAAACCGGAATGCTGCCGACTCGTGAAGTGATAGAAGAAACTGCACGACTTATAAGTCGAAACGGATTGCAAAATATTGTTGTCGATCCCGTGGTTCGTTCGACTTCTGGTTTTGATTTGATCGACGATGGCGCATTGCGATCGCTTATCGAACTCTTGTTTCCTTTGTCCGATGTCGTAACCCCCAATCTTCCTGAGGCAGAGCGTATTTCCGGCATCAAGATCACGACCGAATCCGATATCGAAAAGGCGGCGAAAATTATGCAGGCCATGGGAGCAAAGAATGTGTTGATCAAGGGCGGACATCCGCCGTTGTCGGATCTGAAATTTGAGAAGTCAGATTCGAATGAATACGCGGACGTAGATCAAAGTGAAGGTTTGAAAATCGGCCAAAGGCTGAAGGCGAGAGACTTTTTGTTCATTGGGTCTAATATTTATGTTTTTGAGGATGATTTTATTGCCACGACGGCTACGCATGGCACAGGCTGTACTTTATCGTCCGCGATAGCGGCGAACTTGGCTTTGGGAAATGATCTTAAGGAGTCGCTACGGTTATCTAAAAAGTTCGTAACTAACGCAATACGAACTGCTCCCGGGCTAGGACACGGAAATTCGCCCATTAATATTTAAGCTATTTGGCTACGGGGAAAAAACTTGGGGATTCGTAAGTGACGCCGAACGTAACGCCGGTCCGGGGGCTGAAACGGGTTAGGCCGAAGATCGCCGCGGAATCGAAACGAAGGCCGGAAGCCTTAACCTGTGCCCCGACCCGAAACTGTCCGACGCTCTCCGTGCCGAGCGGAGCATTGCCGGTACGCGTGCTGATACGACCGTTTACCTCGCTGACAATATTGATCCGGTCGGTAAATCGGAAAATTCCTGCAAGCCCGTAAAGAAAAACATCGTTTTGTGTAAAATTCGCCAGCGGGGCATTCATGATGCCCAGCCCCATATTGCCGTATATATTTGCACGAGCGCTTTGTCCGGCTTTTTTCCCGAATTTCTTCTGGACTATTAATTTACTGAAAATATTGATCTGATTTGTGCCGATACCGCGCGCTTGGTCGGTGTTCGGGAGCTGAAATCCAAATTTTAAACCGACAGCCGGTAAATTTTTATTTTCGTTAACCAGTTTGATCTTCGCCGAGACTGTTATGTCGTCGAAATCGCTAGTGGAATTTCCTGAAAAACTCAGAGGGATAGGCGACGGCAGCGATTGCGAATTAATTGCCAGGTAATTTTGAATCGTGCCTTCGATCTGCAGTTCGACATTTGACGCGAAACCCTGACGAATACGTATGTCGCCGACGCGCGTCAGATCGCCCTTCAAACCGGAGAGCGGGAATTTTACATTTTGCAGGAAATCGACGCCGGCTCCGATCTCGACCGCTCCCTGAGGGGTGATGTCGATGTCATCGGTGATAAGCGGGCGTTGTTGCCCATACGCGGTAAAACATAATGCGAGCACAAAAAATATATTGATGGATATACGAGACACGAGAATTATATTCACATTAACTTTCCCATTTGTAAATCCTCAGACGAGGGTGTTGGAACTGGATGAAGGAAATAGCACGCGGAGTAGCGCGGTCAGAACGGGTTTGCGCAGTTCTGATCTGAGATGTTCGATTGATCAATAGGTTTCGATGACGTCGTATTTCTTCAGAATCCCGGTTTGGACATTGATATAAAAACTTGGCACAATAATCGAGGGAAAGGTCATCCCGGATATAACTCTCGACGAAAACGCCGGGCAATCAATCATTAATGGAACTCGTAAATACCCAAAAAGAAAATAATGAGGTCGGCGGGTTACGTCTCGTGGTCGATCAAAAAGAGCCGCAAAAGCCCTGGGAGATCGAAAAACAGTTCGTTAATTTCATGTTTTTCCGTATTAACCCGGAATGGCGAAAACTGAATCCCGACACCAAAAATATTTTCAAGAGTGAATTCCAAAGCGTCTTCGACAAGTTCCGCGACGATTTTCTGCTTTTCAGCTATTCGCTCGTCGGTTTTGATTCAAAAGCTGATCTCATGTTCTGGCGTATCGGGACCTCGATGGACTTGATACAGGACATGACGGCGAAATTATACCGCACCAGCCTCGGCAGCTATCTCGAAACGGCCGATAATTATCTCTCGGTGACGAAAAAGATGATGTTTGTGTCCGATCCTGCTTTGCCCAATTCGGCCGACCGGCATCGTGTAACGGCCGGCAGCACCAAATATCATTTCGTATATCCATGTGCAAAACACTCCGATTGGTATGAGAAGTCGGGTGAGGAACGTGATGCATTGATAGAGGAAAACTTCATGGTGGGCAAGAAGTTTCAGAACATTAAAATTCACCTTACCCATGCTTTCGGGTTCAGCGAACAGGAATATTTGATCTCCTTTGAAACCGACGAGCCGAAGGATTTTCTCGCCCTTGCAGAGGAGCTGAGAGAGACGCCGGCAAGCAAGTTTACGTTACGCGGGATGCCGATATATACCTGCAGGCAGCGGCCTCTGATGGAATGCCTTGACGCGCTCGGATAGAAATTACAAATTATGCTCTGCCTGCTCCTTTGTTGTTCGTCATTGATTTGATTTATGGTCGTCGCACGAAAATTGATCATACGCGGGGTGGTGCAGGGCGTCGGTTTTCGGTTTTTCGCCCAACGATCTGCGGCCCGGCACCAGGTTAAAGGTTATGTAAAGAATCTTGATGACGGCCGCGTCGAGGCGTTTATCCAAGGCGCCGAAAAATACGTGGAGGCTTTCAAGCACGATATGGCCGCCGGGCCTAGGTATTCGAAGGTAGAGGAGATCGAAGAGATAGTTTTAGAGCCGGATAA
>JACMMN010000400.1 GCA_014379075.1 Pyrinomonadaceae bacterium
CGCATGGATTTCAAATCTCAAATTTGAAATCTCAAATTAAACCCACCCCTTTTCAAGCAATTCACATTTCAAATTTGAAATTTGAGATTTGAAATAAAAACTGAAAGCCCGCTTCGTCGTAACCCCGCTCGTACCGCCCCGTTTCAGGCGCCTGGATTTCAAATCTCAAATTTGAAATCTCAAATTAATACTCCGCTAGAGACACGCATGGTCCAGACTCAACTTCTCGCTCGTACCCGCCCCTTTTCAAGCAATTCAAATTTCAAATTTGAAATTTGAGATTTGAAATAAAAGCTGAAAGCCCGCTTCGTCGAAACCCCGCTCGTACCGCCCCGTTTCCAGCGCCTCGCTTTCAAATCTCAATTTGAAATTTCAAATTAATACTCCGAGAGAGACACGCATAGTCCTGACCCGACTTCTTGCTCGTACTCATACCGTCAGACCCCGAATAAACCGAAACAACTCAGATATTCCTGCTGATTCGAGGCGAAATAAATTCATTGACCGCCCGGCGAAAAGCGAATATGATTCGTCGCGCAAATGAAAACACTATTCCTCACGTTCCTGATGCTGGGCGCTTGCGCCCTTACGAACGAAGCCTTTGGACAGAGTTGCCGCCCGGCGATTCTCGGTTATTTCGTTCGCGATGCGAAGGGGAAGAATCTCAGCGAGGAACAGCTGCGAGCTGTCAGTAAGGAGATGTCGCAGCCGGCACCCGAGGCGGTTCAGGTTGCACTCGCGGCGAAAGGGATATTGGTAGGCCATTCCACCAAGCCAACCAAAATGAAGCTGGCAGCCTTACAGCTGGCAGATGCCGCAGACTGTGATCTCAAGGTCGGGGAAATGACCCTCCAGCATAACGGCATGACCATGCGGCTGATATTCAACTTGGATATTTACCGAAGTGCCTATTATATCGATTCGCTTCCGTTCCAGAATGGTACGTTCGAGCTCGAAAAGAAAGGTCTTCCCGAATCCAGCTCCGACAAAATAATATCCGCGAAAGTTTGGAAGAAGATCGGCAACAAACCGTAAAGGTTAACGTCGTGTACTTATGACCGAGACAGTGAACGACAGCGATAAAAAGCTCGTACGCGGGCTTACTCTGCTCGACGCCACGATGATCGTCGTCGGTTCGATGATCGGTAGCGGGATCTTCATCGTCTCGGCGGAATCTTCGAGACTGCTCGGTGCTCCGGGTTGGCTTCTCGTCGCGTGGGCCTTGGCGGGCGTGATGACGATCACGGGAGCATTGTGCTTTGGCGAGCTAGCCGCGGCAATGCCGAAAGCCGGCGGGCCTTATGTCTTCATGAGCGAGGCCTACGGCAAGCCGGTCGGATTTCTGTACGGGTGGTCGCAGTTTTTGATCGTTCAGAGCGGCACCATCGCCGCAGTCGCCGTCGCATTTGCAAACTTCACCGGGATCCTGGTGCCGGTGATCTCCGGCACAAATTATTTGATCGAGCCAATTACTTTTGGCTCGTATGCCCTCAGCCTTTCGACACAACAGCTTTTCGCCATCGCCAGCATTGTGCTTTTGACTCTCATCAACACCCGCGGTCTTGAAGTGGGCACCTGGATTCAAAACACATTCACGATCACGAAGACTGCGGCGCTGCTGGCGCTGGTGATAGTCGGTTTGGTTTTTGGCTGGAACTCCGGCGGCGCATTATTCTCCGCCGATCTCTGGGACAGCGCGGCTAACGGCTGGACTCTGGAAAAAGCGCAGCCCGCGGCGGCTGCGTTGGGTTCATTGGCCTTTGTGGTGGTGTTGGGCAGAGCAATGACCGGGCCGCTTTTCGCGCAATCGGCATGGGACAATGTGACTTTCACGGGTGCGGAAGTTGAGAACCCCGGACGCAATCTACCGCGCGCGTTAATAATCGGCTGCGTGATAGTCGTCAGTTTATATTTTCTGGCGAATGTAGCGTATTTGGTAACGCTCTCGCTTCCGGCTTTGCAAAACGCTCCTAACGGACGGGTGGCGGTCGCCGTGATGGACCAGATCATCGGCGCGCCCGGTTTGATAATAATGGCAGTTGCGCTGATGATCTCGACCTTCGGCTGCAATAACGGCTTGATCCTTTCCGGCTCGCGCGTTTCCTATGCGATGGCGAAAGACGGTTATCTTTTCGCTCCGCTTGCCAGAACGAACGACAAGCACGTTCCGGCGTTTGCGCTTCTTGCACAATGTGTCTGGGCTTGTTTCCTGATCCTGCCGAGGACGGTAACTTACACCGCAGGCAATCCTGCTCCGGCCTTTGGCAATGTCTACACGCAGCTGCTCGAATACATAGTCTCGGTCGATCTTGTTTCGGCGGCGCTCTCGGTACTAGCCGTGATCGTCTTGCGTCAGCGAAGGCCGGAAATGGAAAGACCTTACCGCACGTGGGGCTATCCAGTTACGCCGATAGTTTTTCTGACACTCTCGATGTTCGTTACATTGACGCTTCTGTATCTCTCGCCCGGGACGGCGGGAATCGGCTATCTGCTGGCCTTGACCGGCATACCTGTTTATTTCCTCTGGCGCCGGCGGGTGACCCGATCGGAATCCTCGGACTCGACAGCACCATGAGCGTTGATTTGAATTTTTGGCAAACTGTCTCAAGTCGACCGTCTACGAGATTGTAATTTTCAATCCATGGAGAAAGTAATGAAATCCCTTTTCTGTTCGATAGTGATTTTCTTGACGTTCGCTGGTCAGAATTCTTTTGGACAGCCACCAGCCACTTCGCAGCGGAACGATGAGGTGCTCGCTCAGGGCAATCCTCCGCTGACACTCAGTCTGAACGACAAGTTGGTTGAGTTTTTTGAATGGGGCCTGGCTTCTAAGTTTACTAAGTCGCAGCGCGCGATCTTTACGACGCGGTTACTCCAGGCGTGGGAGAAGCCGGACCAGTCCAAAATTGACGCGCTGGTCCAAATGCGCACCGGTTATGAGAACCTTGCAACGGCGAAAAAGGAGGAGCGCGACGCAGCGCAGCAGCGCGTTCAGGCAGTTCTCCTGGATGCGTTTCCAAAAGAACCTACTGATGGCCTGGCGCAGTTCCTACTTTCGGTTTACAAGTCATCTCATCCAGACACCGCAGCGGTGAAACCGACGCAGGCTCCAGTGAACCGGCCCGGAACTCAAGGCGGCGTTCCGGCGGAGCTGGTCGGCGAATGGATCGCTCGCCGGGGCTCCGGCGGGAGTTATGTAAATCCCACTACTGGGCAACACTCCGGACCGAATGCCACCGTCAAAACCTATAAAATATTCGCCAATGGAACTTATGAACACGGCATGCTCATGCAGTCCTCGCTGTACAACTGTACGACGACGATTTTCGCGCGGGAGGTCGGTCCGATCACAGTGCATGGAGCAACCATGACGATCACCCCCGGGCCCGGTACGCTGGAGTCCAAGAACTCTTGCAGCCCCGGTCTGAACGAGCGGAAGCAGACCCGCGAGCCTCAAGCGACGTACAGCTGGCGAATACAGCGGGGCGAGTTTGGTTTGGAGTTGTGTCTGGTGACCGCAGAGAACACGAGCGCTTGCTTCCTGAAGCAGTAGCGCACGAATGCCCTCTGTCTTGGCGCAAGCGAAGAAGATAAGAAGACCGTAGGACCATTCAGAAGTATTGCGTCTGCAGTCTCACATGAAAGTAGTGCCGGCGAACCTCAACAACGCGGCAAAGGATGGACTATACGAAATGCGAAAACGAAGGTCGCCGATACGCATGTTCCACGTCGAAATGATGTGCACAACCCTGCTCTTACTCCTCAGCACTCTTACGGTACGTGCCGACCTTAAGATCGTCTCGAATGTGAAGAAGGTGGGTCCGAGCCTTTCCGGGGACAAAAAGGAGTCATCCACGATGACTACCTACACAAAAGGAAATCGAACGCGCGCCGAGATGTCGGACGGAGTGATTCTCATCTACGACCACTCCGCGGATCTGCTTTATAGAATTGACCCTAAGAAGAAGACGTACACGGTGATGAATTTGAAGCCGATGTTTAACGGTCCGTCGCCTAATGCTCCTGGCCCGAAACTCATCGCAAAGATTGAGGCAAAACAAGGGAGCGGCGCTAAGACAATTGCAGGCAGGGCCGCAAACAGTTACGCCGTGACCGGCTTTTTTACGACAGAGATGGAGGGGGTGCCTTCATCAAATATGCTTAGTTACACGATGGAGGCCGAATTCTGGCTCGCTGACGGCCCAAAGCCGATGCTTCCTAACAGCGATCTACTTGCGGCCGTTTGGTACGTCCATGAAGGACACATCGTGCCGCAGCAGGCGAACAGTTCCGCCTCTGCCAAAGCAATGAGAGCTCAGGGAATAAATGTCGACACATTCCAGCAGTCGCTTGTTCGCAATTCAGAGACGGCGTGGTATCCGAGTTTGAAACCGATGCTCGACAAAATCGCTCCTTTCCCTGGTGCGCTTCTTGCTTCTAAGACAACCATGCGCCTGGCGAAATCCCCGATGGGCGCTACGGGCGTTTTGATCGAAGCTACATCAGTCAGCGAGGAAGTGTTGGACGAGGCCCTCTTCAATCCTCCCGCGGACTACACGCAGACGGGAGGAGTTACGCCCACACCCACAAAGACAGTAGGAACGACGGCACCCGACGCAGACCCGAATAACTACGCCGCTTTTGCCGGAGTTTACGCCGCTCCGTTCGGAGAGTTAACGATCACCCGAGAGGGGGACAGGCTCTTCGGGGAAGGAACCCGTCAACCAAAGGAAGAGCTAACACCTCAAACAGGCAACTCATTCCTCATTAAGAAATTCGGGATAAATATCACGTTCTTTAAGGACGAAAAGGGCCACGTGACGCATTTCGTCCTCGTTATGAATGGACAGCAGATACAAGCAAAGAAGATTCGCTAGTGCGGAGCATTTACGTTGAGCTTGAACCGATAAGTACAGAGTTAAGGCGCCACCTGCCGCAAATCAGATCTTACCAAGAGCAAACAAGACAAATAATTGTTTTCGACATGGATCGGATGACGGAAGTTCCCATCTGTACCATTTATCAAATCTCAAATTTCAAATTTGAAATCTCAGAGCGGTCTGATCAAATATCCGGCACCCAGAATTCGCGCTCGCAACTGATAAGCTTCTTCAGACCTGATCCTGGCAACTCGTCTTCGGCCACACCTAAAAAAGTAAAATGCGGCAAATCGGACGTCACTGTCTGATACCAAAAATGTTTTGCCAAGATCTTTCGAACATCCGGGTTGTCGAATTCTGCTATATCGAACGCGAGCAACGACAGGTGCTGCGACGCTCCGGGCGGAGCGACGGAGTAGATGATCGATTTCGAAAGGTCCTTCGCAAAGAATATGCCCTCGGCTTCCAACGCGAACACTTCCGGCACCTGCTTGTAAGGCGAAAGCTCACGGATCGCATCGGCTTGTTCCTGGTTC
>JACMMN010000401.1 GCA_014379075.1 Pyrinomonadaceae bacterium
CAAATATTTTCACCCTCAGCCGTTTTACTTTTTCTTCTGGGTTTTGCCGCTGATGACGATACCCTGGCTGCCATTTTTCGTTTTGGCAATCTATGAACGAATAAAGGCTTTATCAGTTAGTTCTAAAATAGTCACCGTTTCGCCACTTACCACTTTTGCCCTTGCCTGGCTGATCGTCCCGCTTGTTTTCTTTTCATTTTCAGGATCGAAACTGCCGGGCTACATTTTGCCTGCTGTGCCGGCGGCGATGATATTAACGGCGGAGTATATTTGGAGATTTATTCAAAAAAATCAGTTTCGAGCTAATTTAGTGCAGTGTATCGCGTTGGCAACCTTCGTTACGGTCACTGCCTTTTTGGTATTCGCCGTACCTCATTTTGCCGAAACCGATTCGGTAAAAAGCCTGATTGCCGCCGGGGATGAATCCGGAATGCCGGACGCAGAGGTTCTGAGTCTTAATATGATCTCGCACAACGCCGAATTTTATGCGTCAGGCAGGCTGCTGCGGTCGGCGGATGGAAAACAAAAAAAGCTGTTCGGGCCATATGATGTGCTTAAGGAGATCGAGCGACGAGACGGAAAACCCGTGCTGGTTTTGGTGCCGCTCGAATACTTACGGCAATTGACCGAATATGAACATCTGCGTACGAAGGTGTTGAAAGATAACGGGGAAGTCGCTATCGCACAGGTTTTCGCCGAATAAATAAGTTAGCGAGCTTCGGCCCGCCGCAGCCTGTCCATCAATGCTGCTCCGATCCCCGTTTCATCGACGGTTTCGCAATAGATGGTTTTGATATTCCGCCGATCGCATTCGCGAAAAAATTCGAAAAACGTTGCGGCGTATTCTTTCACCGATCCGCAGATCTTCCTCAATTTGAGATCCGTATCCGGCTCGTGAATCCCGATAAAAGCATTGCGACCCGAATCTGAAATCTGCAATTCAAAATTAGAAATTTCAGATTTGAAATCGATCAAGACCACCTTGGCGTTCGGAGCATAATGCCTGTGTTTTAAGCCTGGGCTGCGTGGAGCTTCGTTTACCTCGGCATGATAGGTCCGCGTTTCCGGGACAATACTGCGTAGCATTGCCAGCGAAATGGAGCCGAAACGCAACAGAATCGGGACACTGCCAGTGCAGTCCACGACGGTCGATTCCAGGCCGATCTCGGTCGATTCACCTTGTAAAATACAATCGATACGGTAATTGAGGTCTTCGAAAACGGCCTGCCACGAAGTTGGGCTGGGTTTCCCCGATATATTCGCCGACGGAGCCACTAACGGCGTTGCGCACGCATTCAAAAATTCGCTCGCGATGGGATTTCTCGGCATTCTGACGCCAATCGTATCTAGCCCGGCGGTTGCGATGAGAGGTACGTCATTAGCTTTCCGCAAAACAAGGGTTAACGGGCCGGGAAAGAAGTCTTCAATAAATTTCTGAGCGTTATCCGGAATTTCAGCGGCAACCTGGCCTATTTGCTCGAGCCCGCCAATGTGGGCGATAAAGGGGTTATCGGCCGGCCGTTGCTTTGCTTCGAATACTTTCGCGATCGCCGCTTCGTTAAAAATATCGGCGCCCAAGCCGTAAACCGTTTCGGTCGGAAACGCGACGATCCCTCCCAGTTTGATAAAATCGGCGGCGTCGGCAGGAGATTCCGTGAGAACTGTTTGCATATATAATTACGAAAGTTTCACGCAAAGCTTCACAGAACGCAAAGCCGAAAACTCAATTAAGCTTTTGGGTACCGCAAAAGTTTGGATCGAATTCGTCTTTTATTTGAGACCAGGCTGAAGTCAGCAAGTTCTACTTTTATAAACCAGGAGAAAACGAAATCATGTTAGATATTATTACTTCCAATGCGGGAATCATCGCCATTTTGATCGGATTACTTCTTCCGGCGGTTCAGAAGATCCGCTAGAATTTTTATATTTAGATCGCCCGGACGTTTTTTCGAGAGACGTCCGGGCCTTTTTATTTTCTGCGGCCGGGATGCGGTATAATGCCATAAATGACCCTGTCGGAAAAACTAAAATCACTGCCCACATACGCCGGGATCTATATCCATAAGAACGCGGACGGCAAGATCATCTACGTCGGCAAAGCCAAAAATCTGCGCAACCGCGTGCGTCAGTATTTTCATTCTAGCCGCAACCACGACGCGAAAACTCGAAGGCTTGTCCAGAGGATCGCCGATTTCGAATTCATTGTCGTTGATAACGAGGTCGAAGCTCTAGTGCTCGAATCGAATTTAATAAAGAAACACAAGCCGCACTACAATATCGTTCTCAAGGACGACAAGCAGTATCCGCATCTGAAAATGACGAACGAACCTTTTCCTAAAGTCGTAATCACACGAAAGATACTCAAAGACGGCGCCAGTTACTACGGCCCGATGCTGCCGGCATCGCTCGCCCGTAAAACGCTCAACCTTGTTAATCGAGCTTTCCAAATGCGGACTTGCGACATAGAAATAAACGGAAAGTTGCCGCGTCCGTGCCTGGAATATCATCTGAAACGCTGCCTCGGCCCATGTGTCAAAGGGCTTTGCACGCAGGATGAATACCAGCAGGCCTCGCGTGACGTGAAAGTTCTGCTCGACGGTAAAAATAAAGAACTCGCCAATGATCTGAAACTGCGGATGTGGAATTTTTCGGAGAACGGGAATTATGAAGCCGCCGCCAGATACCGCGATCTGCACCGGACGGTTCTCGCTCTGGGCGAACAACAAAAAATGGCGACGACGGCAGACCGCGATGTCGATATCTTAGGCTTTTACCGTGAGAACCAGCGGCTTGCACTCCAGCTTTTTACTATGCGCGAAGGCCGGATCGTCGGGCGGCGCGAGTTCTTTTGGGAAGATCTGGCGGAGGATGATTCGTTCGATGCGTCCGAATTCCTGGGAGAGGTCTTGGCGCAGTATTATTCGACCGATTATGTGCCGCTTGAAATTCACGTTCCGCAGGATTTTGCGGACCGCCCGATTTTAGAGAAAGTATTGACCGAGCGGCGTGGCCGGCGTGTGAAAATATGCGACCCGAAACGCGGGCAGAAAAAAGACCTGGTGCAGCTAGTAGAAAATAATGCCAAGATCGCCTTCGAACAGCGTTTCAGAGTGCTAAAACCGGATACCGAAAAGGTTTTGGGCGAACTGCAGGAACTGCTCGAACTGGCTTATTTTCCCGAACATATCGAATCGTTCGATATTTCAAATATCTCGGGTGCGGAAAACGTCGCCGGGATCGTGGTTTTCGAAAACGGGAAACCGGCCCGAGCCGCTTACCGCAGGTTCATTATTAAATCGGTCGAAGGCGCTAACGACTTCGCATCAATGCACGAAGCCGTTTTCCGCCGCTACAAACGGCTGATCGCCGAAGAAAGCCCGCTGCCGCAGGTGATTTTCATCGATGGGGGGAAGGGCCAGCTTTCAGCCGCCGCCGCGGCGATGCGGGAACTTGATCTCGAATACATAATGCTCGTCGGCTTGGTAAAGCCCCCGAAACGCCATAACGAGATCTCACATCTCCTTATCCACGGACGGGAAGATCAGCCGATCCCGTTCGACCGAAACTCGCTCGCATTCCGTCTGATATTGCAGATCCGCGAAGAAACGCACAAGACCGCGATTGAATTCCATCGCAAACGCCGTGAAAAACGCGACTTCACGTCTGAACTATCGGAAATTCCAGGCGTCGGCGAAAAGCGAAAGATGAAATTGCTGCGTGAATTTGGGTCAATCGAGAGGATCGCAAAAGCAACGGCCGATGAGCTCTCTAGTTATGTCGGGAGAAAAACGGCAGAGGAAATCGCCGGGCATTTTGAGCGGCAAAGAAGTATTCCGGAAAAGAAGTATATTGCACAATAAAAAAGCGGGGACCAGCCCCACTTTATTAAATCAAAGACTCAGCTTTATTGCTTCTTCACATAATTCCGGTGCACGACCATCTTTTGCTTTTCGTCGCGGGCTTCGTAGACAACGTTGTCTTTTTGATCGCGGGTGACGACGCTGGCACCGCCGCTGGCGGCCCGTTCGCTGGGTTTGCCGGCATCCGAATCCGAGAGAAACGATTTGACGGCGTCGGGCCTGACCGGTGCCCTAGTAGCGCGGACGTTCGAAACCGAAACTGCTTCGACCGCTGCGGCTTTTAGCATTCTTGGCCAGAGCTTTTTGAAGAGCGAATTGGAAACGTAAACATCGGCGCTGTTGATGTCGCCGTTGACCGCGAAGGCGTAGCCGATCACGTCGCTTTTACCGTCGGTCAGCGTTGCTAGCTTTTTGATATATTCATCGGCAGTCGCGGCTACTTTCCCGTTTTCAAGACTTAATTGGAGACTCGTCCGCGAATCCGCGGCGGCGACCGATCCTCCGACATTCTTGCTAAGATTAGTTTGAGCTTCGGCGACTTTTGCCCAAACCTCCTGCTGCGAGCGGGCTCCGTTTGCAGCGAGTTTCAGTTCCCTGGAGACTATGCGGTCGTTCGATGTCGAGAATTGTCCGGCGTCCTCGTTCTTTCGTTTTTCCCAACGGCCCGATTCGACGCAGAAAGCCTCGATCAACACGCGGCCCGAACGAGCCGGAATTATTATGCTGATCGCCAAAACCCGGTCTTGCTTGCCGCCCTTCACGATGTCGCCGGATTGGATGAACACATCGAACTGCTTCGAAATATTCTCGACGGCAAGTTCGTTAACATCGGATGTCTCATAAACCCGGAGCACCTTTCGCTCCATCGCTTCCTGGAGAGTGAGAATGTTCGTTTTTGAGGATTCGTTCTTTCCGTGAATGAGAAATATAGTGAGATTTTTGTAAGCGTAGGGAGCGGAAATGCGGTAGGCGGGACTTTGAGCGGCGGCATGGCCGATAGTTCCCAAGATAATAAACAACACGGCACAAGCGCCGACAATTCTTTGCGATTTCATAAACAAACTCCTTTCGATTTAATTTTTACCCTGGGGAAAGCTTGTATATGAAGTGAACGGAATGTGCAGAATATTCTTGCAAGAAAATGTCGGGGCCCGGGAGTTTATTGTCAGGACCACCTGCGTCAGCGGGTGGTACAAAATCATGGCGACAGCAAACACACAGTCTTTACCACCCTCTGACGCAGGTGGTTCCGACAAGTCAAGCGTTAAAACCGCCGATCTCACCCATGGTACTGGACTCCTCCGGCAGGAAAATGACTTTTGCCCGGTCTAGTTTTGCGGGAGTGCCGAGCAAAACCACGGTGTCTCCTACGGCCAGACGGTAGTTCGCACCCGGGCTTATCTTTGTTTGTCCGTCCCGCAGAACGGCGATAACCGTTGCTCCGCTTTGGCCCCGCAGATCGAGTTCGCCAAGATTCCTACCGATCACCGGCGAATCGTTTTCGAGTTTGATCGTTTCGGTGCTCGCAGCATCGAGCGCAACATTCGTATCGTCCATTTTTACCGGCGGCAACGACGGCGATCTAAGCATTTCATAGCCCTGGCGCCGAATTTTCTCGATCTGGCCTTCGATCACGTTTCGGGAAATGCCGTAGCGGTGAAGCACACGGGAAAATATCTCGATACTCGTTTCAAATTCTTCGGGTATAACTTCGTTTGCACCGAGGCCGTATAATTCAGTGATCTCCGAGACATATCTTGTGCGGACGATGATGTGGAGCTTTTCGTTCAGTTTGTGGGCTTGGCCTACCGTTCGCCGTGCTGCGTGCGGATCGGACATTGCCAGCACTAATGCCCATGCATTATCTATTCCCGCATGCGCCAATACCTCGCGGCGCGTGGCATCGCCGAAATTTATCTTTTCGCCTTTATCTTTTGCTCGCCGGACGACAACGGCGTCGACTTCAAGAATTACATAAGGAACGCCGACTGCCCGCAGAACTCTCGCCAGATTTCGTCCGTTGAGGCCGTAACCGACAATTATTACGTGCTGCTGCAGCCCGCCGCTGGATGTCAGGTGAATATCGTCCTCCTCCGAATTATCCATCTCCATCGTTGTGCCGTCTTTCAGCCAATTCTGGACAAAATAGCCGATTCGCGGGGCGGCGCCGATCAAAAATGGTGTTGCGATCATCGAAATGATGGAAGCCGCGAGAAAGCTTTGGTAATCGGAATCGGGAAGTAATTCCGCGTTCCGCCCCGATTTTGCGAGAATGAACGAAAACTCTCCGATCTGAGCAAGGCCGAGAGCCGTGATCGTGGCGACTCTTTGGGGAAAACCGAGGATCCGAATAATACCCCAAATTATAAGGGCCTTTCCGGCGATCAGGCATAAGACCAAAACTATCACCGTTCCGACGTTTTCCCACAATATCGCCAGCGACAGCAGCATACCGATCGATACGAAAAAGACGCTGTTAAATACATCTCGGAACGGCAGCACCTCTGCCGTGATCTGATGGTTGTAATCCGTATCGGCCAGGACGACCCCAGCGATAAATGCACCAAGTGCAAGCGAAAGTCCGAAATGCGATGTTACCCACGACATGCCGAGACATAAAAGCACGACCGTCAGCAATAAGACCTCGGGGCTTTTGAGCATTACGACGCGATTCAAGAATTTTGGAATAAAGAACCACGCCCCGACGACGATAACGACCATTGCCAGAAGCGATCCGCCAAGCTGCAGCAAGATCGACGTAAAAGATACTACGTCCTGCCCGCCCAGCA
Organism: Pyrinomonadaceae bacterium; assembly: GCA_014379075.1. Lineage (GTDB taxonomy): Bacteria > Acidobacteriota > Blastocatellia > Pyrinomonadales > Pyrinomonadaceae > OLB17. Next base: position 6,650 of record JACMMN010000401.1, read on the forward strand.
GCGGAACGGCGAGCATCATGAAAACAATGCTCACGTCCTGAAAAAGTAATACGCCGATGGCCGCCCGGCCATGCGGAGAATCGACTTCGTTTCGCTCGACGTAGGTTTTTAGAACGATTGCAGTACTCGAGAGGGCGACGAGAAATCCGAAAAAGATCGCCTGGCCCATTCCGCGCCCGAACAATGTAGCCGCGGCCGCAACTGCGGCTATCGTTAAAATTACCTGTAAACCACCGCCGATCAATACGAGCCGCTTCATCTCTCGCAAACGGGCAAGCGAAAACTCCAATCCGATCGTGAACAGCAAAAGCATTACGCCGATCTCGGCCAGCATCTCGACGCCCGCGATATCTTTTACCAGTCCCAGCCCGTATGGCCCTATCACCACGCCGGTGACCATTAAGCCGACGAGAAGCGGCAGCTTCACTCTCAGGCTGACGTAAGCTACAGCCACCGAGACCAGCAAAATTATAATTAGATCAGCGAATAAGGCGGGGGTATGCATTAATTCTATCTCCTTGGGGACGCCGAATGTCCCGAATACAAATCAGCCGAGAAACATGAAAGAAGCTTCCTTTCAATATTGGCGAGACGATTTATAAAGACAAGATAGGCGGAGGTGCCCGGCCTCCATGCGAACTAACGGGGTTGTACTTATGCTTAAAAACAAATTCGAAACTTAGAACGTGAACTGTACGCGAATCGATGACAGGCCGATAAGCTGAACGCTCGACATAGACCGCCGGGCCCGGTTCGGAATTTGACGACTGAAACTTTGCACGGGAAAGTCCATCGTCATTTTCAGAGCTATCGGCATCATTATGAAGCGGGCCGGAATCGTCGAAATATTCGGATGCGTTAATTTCAACGTCGTGATCGTGAAACGGAAGCAGCTGGACGCCTTCGCCGCGTGAGCAAAGTAATCCGGTTAAAACGCAGAGCAAAAGGACTCCGCGCATTCCAAAACTGCAATTTTTGGCAAAAAATAAACCCATTTCTTTTCTTAAAGAATAGCATAATGCGCAGATCGGCATTAAGATCGTGCTCGATATTTATTACGAAGCCGCGATCTAACGACAAGATCCGGTTTCCGGCCGCAAGGAGAAATAAAACTTAGCCGAAAAAAGGCACAAAATGCTCAAAGATACTTTGAAGCATCTTGTGCCTTTTTTCGGCTATTTTCGCCTTGATCCGCGATTTAAGATTTATCGATTCACGAAACGGTGATCGGGTAGCTCGGCGAGA
>JACMMN010000402.1 GCA_014379075.1 Pyrinomonadaceae bacterium
ATGATCGACGAACTTGTCGATTCGGACGCGGTCGTGGACGATTTTCTGCCGCAGATCACTGCGAAGGCAGTTGAGCTTTACGGACGCGGCCAGCCGCCTCAGGTAATTGCCCGGATCGCACAGATAGCGGCACCGGTACTTCCGGCGGTCAAAGACAGGGCGAGAGGCGAATTGCCTCGCGCGATCCGGCAAAAGACTGAAAAGTTTTCAAACGTGCCGTTTGCCGGAATGGTTATCGGTGCCGACAGATATTTGGATATTACGCTCGAAGGCGACTCGGCTTTAATAAGGAGCAAAGTTGCCGAGCACTCGTTTGAAGTTACGATGCGAAAAATCGGGCAAAAATGGAAAATCACCGGTCTTCGCGATGAAAAGCTTGCTACCAATATTGCTCAAAAGATCGGCCAGGAGATCATTGGGATTGCTGCGAAGGGCGGGAGCCAGTCGTCCGCGGATCGTCTCGGCATAAAGAACGTAAACGAACTCTTGAGACAGACGGAAGATATTTTTAAATAGTAAAAACTGTGCGGTGAATATGGAAAAGACATTCGAATCTTCCCTGAACGAACTTGAGAAAATCGTCAAACAATTAGAGGACGGCGATCTGCCGCTTGAAACCAGCCTGAAGCTTTTTGAGACCGGTGTGAAACTTTCGCGTGAATGCCGAGAGCAGTTGACCCAGGCAGAGCGCCGGATCGAAGTTTTGATGAAAGACGCGGGTGGAAATTTAACGCTTGAAAGTCTTGATGATGATACTTCCCGTGAAAGTTCGAAACCGCAGGTCGGCAAAAGGATCGTTTTTTCGGATGACGAAGAGGAAGATCTGCCGTTTTGAGATTGAAGTTTGGGGTTCCGCGACAATGCGGTCCCTAGTCAACGATGAAGTTTGCTGAACCAGGAACCCCAAACTTGTACTTAAAACATAAAAAAGGCTGCCGAATTTTACCGGCAGCCTTTTTGCGTCAAATTAATCTCGCGAGCTGAAGATGCTTAGGATATACCAGAAAAGCAGAGCGATGCTGGCGAATAAAGTAAGCGAAGCCGCGACATGCTGGCTGGTGTTGAAACGGTGAAGCACATTCGATGTTTCATAAAGGATAGCCGTTCCGGCGAACGCAACCATTATGAACGCAAAAACATTGCCGAGCGAAAAACCGAATAACGCGCTTGCGACGATAAAACCAAGTGCTGCGAAGCCGCCGATAGCCAGGATCGGGCCAAGAAATGAAAAGTCTGTTCTCGTAATAAAGACGGTGGCGGTTATTCCCAGAAAGAGTCCGATCGTTACGATCCCTGCCTTTGCAAGAACATCCGTGTCTCCGGAATAGTAGGTCGCCATCCAGATCAGCGGCACGAAGATCACCGCCTCGGCAACTATGAAAAAGCCCAGGCCAAGATATTGGGTAACTTTCGATGTTTCCGATGTCGCCCATCGATTTGCCAGGAATGAAACACCCATAAACAAGCCGAGCACGAGAAGCCAGCCGATCGCTCCGCCGCTGAAAATGACGGAAGCGATCATGTCGGCCGTACCGGATGCAAACAAAAAACCTTCAACGACTATAAATGCAAGAATAGCCGCCGCCAAAAGAAGATAAGTTTTGCGGATGAAAGACGCCCGTTCCGCCGGAAGTGCGTCAGCCGCCGAATTACCGAAAGTAGATGTATATTGTTCCATATATGTTCTGTTAGATTATGTCCGTGCCATTATGTTTGCCTGTATTCAGCCGGCCGGAAATGCATGTCGAATTACGAAATTATAACCTATATATCGTGGCTAGGTAAATATTTCAGCTAGTTGCCATAAATGCCGATCCGCCGATGATCAGGGCAAGGCCGCCCAACAAGGCGATCCAAATTATGATTTTGTTGCGGCGGGCGAAGAGGATCTGCCAAAATCCGCCAAAGGTAAAGGCGATACCTAAAAACATTATAGTTCCGAAAAGGGCGAACATCATCAGAGCTTCCTCCCGAGTGCCGTTGAATCGAGCAGAAGTTCCGGGACTCGTGCTGTTATCGATCATTTCTATGGCCCAAAGAATGAGCGAAGCCGTAAAAATGGCAAGCGACGAGCCGAGAATGACTAAAATGATACCTGTAACTCGAACCGAAAGTTGGGTCGTCATCAAATATCCGCATCGTGGACATTTTTTGGTTGAAGTCTCAGCTTGATGCTGACATTTCGAGCAGGTGCGTTTTTTGAGATCTTCCATACTTGCAGTAGAGTAATGCCTTTAGACGTGATTCCTGTACAGCGCCTTTACGTCTAAGGCGTTACTCTTGCTCGAACTAGGCCACCGAACTTTCAGCTTTTGCTTCTGCGGGCTTGACCGTGATGATGCCGATCTTTTCGATGGTCGGGCCTTCGAGAAGAAGCTCGGCGGCGTTCGCCATTAGCGCAGCGGCTACTTTGCCGTTGAGATGAGCATCGCGGCCTTCGTCGGAGTCGAATGTGTCGAATATGCCGAATGTTGAATCGTCGAATTTGATCGCATACCACGTGACTGTCAGCGGCTCTTCATTTACCAGCGCAAGCCCGCTATTCAAAAACGCCTCGACCTCGGCTTCCTTGCCAGGTTTTGCTATCATTTTTACAAATAAACCTTTCTTTACCATAAATACAAACCTCCCTGAAAACGAAATGGAATAATCAACTCAAACAAATTTTGTGCCGGTGATTCAGAGTAAATCTTTAGCCCGGCATTGGCAACTTGCACGTTAGGCCTTTGGTGTGGTCAAGCGCCGCTTCAATTTGAAAGCCGCAGTAACGCCGATCAATATAAAAATCAAAACGCCGAAGCCGATAACGACATAACGCCAAACGCGAGTCGGCGAACCGATTTCACCCCGTCTTTGCTGAGGCGGTTGGGAGGCCGGGTTCGAATTTGAGGGCTCGTTTTGATTTTGCAAAGCTAGGGCTTGAACATATCTGATCTCGGTTTTCGTTTGAATTGCTCCCACACTTTGAAAGAAACCCAGCGAAAGGATAACCGCAAACAGGAACATTTTCATTTGACGATTATATCATTGACCCTATTGGCTGACGTGGGCGAAAAACTAAGTTCGTCGCCACGCCCGGCTTCGGGACACGAACTCTCCTTATGACGATGTCGCGGGCGGAAAGGTGTATTTCTGCCGGGTGGAAGGGAAGATAAGAATGCTTAGAAAAAAATAAAATGCCGGATTCAAAGTCTCTAGATCCGGCAGTTTATATTGGCATCAATCCTACTATTGAGGCACGGCTCGAACCGCTTCTCTTTCTTTCGTTTCCTGAAGAGTTTTGTCGGCCGGTTCAACCCGCGACGCAGCCAATCCAAGTTCCGGCGAACGCCAGAGATTTGATACCAGCAGCTCGCGCATAAACGTCATTTCCTTTGGCAGGCGATCATAGAGTTTAAAGAAAAGGTCGTCGTGCATAGCGATTTCTTTTAACCACATATCACGGTCTAGGTTCATTACCTTATCGAAATCCTCGCGTGAGAAGTCGAGGCCGCGCCAGTCCATGTCTTCGTAACGCGGCATCCAGCCGAGTGGCGTTTCGACACCAACCGACTTTCCGCGGGCACGCTCGACCACCCATTTAAGGACACGCATATTTTCGCCAAAGCCGGGCCAGAGGAATTTGCCGTCTTCGCCCTTGAGAAACCAGTTGACAGAGAAGATTCGCGGCGGTTCCGGTATCTGACGGCCGAAATTGAGCCAGTGAGCGAAATAATCGCCCATGTGATAGCCGCAAAATGGCAGCATTGCGAATGGATCGCGGCGAACCTCGCCGATATTGCCGAACGCCGCGGCGGTCATCTCCGAACCCATCGTAGCCGCAGTGTAAACGCCGAACGCCCAATTGAAGGACTGCTGAATCAGCGGCACGACGCTGTTGCGGCGCCCGCCGAAAATAAACGCTGAGATCGGCACGCCTTTTGGGTCGTCAAATCTTTCGTCGGCGACCGGACATTGCGTGATCGGCGCCGTAAACCGCGAATTCGGATGCGCGGCAGCTTTTTCGCTTGTCGGCGACCAGTCGTTGCCTTGCCAATCGATAGCGTGGGCCGGAGCATCGCCGTCCATTCCTTCCCACCAGACATCTCCATCATCGGTCAAGGCAACGTTCGTAAAGATCGTGTTCTCCTTGATCGATTCCATCGCGTTCGGGTTGGTTTTGTAATTGGTTCCGGGTGCAACGCCAAAAAACCCGGCTTCGGGATTGATGGCGTGCAGTTTGCCGTGCTCGTTCGGTTTGATCCACGCTATGTCATCGCCGACGGTAGTGATTTCCCAACCCTCTTCAACGAATTCCTTTGGCGGAATAAGCATTGCGAAATTCGTTTTGCCGCAAGCCGAAGGGAAAGCCGCGCAAACGTAATCTTTTTGTCCGTCAGGAGATTTTACGCCGACGATCAACATGTGTTCGGCAAGCCATCCCTGTTCCCGTCCGAGCGTCGAAGCAATGCGGAGAGCAAGGCATTTTTTGCCGAGAAGGGCATTGCCGCCGTACCCCGAACCGTAACTAATTATCGATCGTTCTTCCGGAAAATGGACGATGTATTTATCCTTTGGATCGGGCGAGCACGGCCAAGCTACATCTGCCTGGCCTTCGGCAAGCGGCATTCCGACGGTGTGCAGGCAGTGAACAAATTCACCGTCACCTAACGCATCAAGGGCTTTCGTGCCCATCCGCGTCATGATATTCATGTTGACGGCAACGTATGGCGAATCGGAAAGCTGAACGCCGAATTGCGAGATCGGCGAACCGATCGGCCCCATGCAGAACGGAACGACATACATCGTGCGGCCACGCATCGAAGCACGAATTTTTGGTGTGAGCAACGCTTTCATCTCAGTGGGAGACATCCAGTTATTGGTCGGACCGGCATCGCCCTTGCTCCGCGAGCAAATGTAAGTTCTATCTTCGACACGTGCCACGTCGGACGGATGCGAGCGGGCTAGAAAGCTGTTGGGGCGCTTTACTTCGTTGAGCCGGATGAATGTTCCGGCGGCGACCATTTCTTCGCACAGGCGATCGTACTCTTCCTGCGAACCGTCGCACCAATACACGCTTTCCGGCTCGCATAGCTCTACCATATCGGTGACCCAGCGTCTTAGTTCAGGGTTTTTAATGTTTTCGGGAATAGTTAGGTTAGCCATATTTTCTTGAAACAGACCTCTTCTAGGTTTTGAATTTTAATGGATTATTACTTATGGAGTTTATGCTTCAGCACACTTTTCGTTAACATATTGCCAACTGCTCCAAACTTTTGATATAACGCGATGTTATCAGATTATTAATAAAATGAAAATCTCTTTAAGCCAGTCTCTTGGCTCTGTTTTGCCGGAAACTATGGACTCCCACTGTTGTGATGATTATCGCGCCGCCCAGTAAGGCCCAGGCTGATGGCCTTTCCGCCAAAAAAATGAACACCCAAACCGGGTTGAACAGCGGTTCCAAAAAGCCGATAATGCTCGCGTCCAGAGACCGGACGCCGCCTGCGATTCCGTTGGTAAAGAATATGTATGCAAAACCGATCTGAAAAATCCCGAGAAATAAAGTCGCCCCAATATCTGCTAATGTAATTTGTGCTGGGGGGGTGATAAAAACCAGCGGTGTCATGAGCAAAACTACTAAAATATTACCGTAAAATACGGAAAGGGCCGGATTTTTTTGCAGCGATCTCGGATGCCGCAGGAATATAAAGTACAAGCCGAAGAATGCGCCGGAAACTAGCGCGGCGATGTTGCCCGCAAGGATATTTGCGGTCAGCACATTAGCGGAACTTGGAACCTCCAAAAAAAAGAGCGACATGCCGGCTATACAGATGGAAACCGTGATCAAATCTTCGCCGCGAAATTTCTCCTTTAAGATCAAGGGAGATAAAACCAAGATGTAGACGGGCGCCGTATACTGCAGAAATATGGCGTTTGCGGCCGTCGTATTTTTGGTGGCATAAACGAAAGCCGACAAGGTTCCGGCGTAGAGAAGCGACGTGAACAGCGTGAACGCATCCAGTCTCAAACCTTTCTTGTAAGTGAATACAGCAACTACAATTGCCGCAAAGAACGACCGGCAAAGATTAACCGAAAACGCATCGAGGCTTGTCATCTTTATGAAAAGCCCGCCGGTGCTCCACAACAAAACGGCAATCAAAACGAGGTAAACGGGGGAAAGAATGGGCTGCCGATTGGTATCCATATGAACTTTGAAGTTTAGATCGGCGGACCGTGTTTTTCAATTTGCAAAATCAATTGGGGAAGGCTCGTAGCGCGAGATCGGCAACGTGCAGCAGATCCTCGCGTTCGTCGCCGCCGGCGGTCTGGACGGCTAGTCCGTGAACTACCGTCGCCGCGAACTTTGCCAAGTCGGCGGGATTTGTGCCGACCGGTAAATCTCCTTCCGAGACGGCCTGTTCGAATCGAAGCTTAATGGTTGCTTCGCCGGATGCTCGCCGCGCTGCAAGTTCATGGCGAATTGCATCGTTTGATTCGCCGGAAGCGAGAGCCCCCTGCACAAACAGGCAACCGCCGGGATTAGCCGGATCGGTTTGCAAATCGATTGCACCCAAAAGAAGTTTTTCAAAAACTTTTTTAGCGGTCGGCTCCTTTATTGCTTCATTCAGATAAGCGGCGGGTTTCGAGCGATAGCGGTCCAGTACCTTCGCGAACAGGGCCTCCTTGTTTCCGAATGCCGCATACAGGCTTGGCCGGCTGATACTCATCGCCCTAGTCAGATCGGGTATCGAGGTGCCGTAATAGCCCTTACGCCAAAAAGTGTACATGGCCCGATCCAGGGCTTTTTCAGTATCGAATGTCCGTGGTCTTCCGCTTTTCATAGTGGTTATATTTCTATCAGTTTTAATTATATACCATTTAATACAGAATTAACTTGACATGGCCAATTTACTGAAATATATTTACCGCACCGTACACAAATAGTAGAGATGACGTTTTTAAAAAAAAGATCGCCGTTCTTTTTTAGCAGACACAATGGAGACGAGAATTATGAAAGCAGCACAGCAATCGGAGCATTTCGACGTCGTGAACTATGAGGACGATCCGAGGATTTCGAAAGGATCGCGCGAATTCTTAAAGGTACTTAATTCGCCCTCTCCGCCAGAACTTGAAAAGCTTTCGCCGGAAGACGCTAGGCAGGTGTTGGTGAAAGCTCAGGCGTCGGCAGTTGTCGATTACTCGGGCATCGAGGAATCAGAAAAGACGATTGATGCCGACGATTTTTCGATCAAACTGGATATCGTACGGCCCGAAGGCGTGACCGAAAAGCTTCCGGTTTTTGTATTTGTTCACGGAGGCGGTTGGGTTCTTGGCGATTACCCGACCCATCGGCGGCTTGTCCGCGATCTGGTCGTTGAAACAGGATATGCAGCGGTCTTCGTAAACTACACACCGACCCCCGACAAAGTTTTTCCTACCCAAATAAACGAGATTTATGCGGCTACGAAGTGGGTTGCCGAAAACGGCGATGAGATCAATGTCGAGGGTAAGAATATGGCTATCGCCGGAAATAGCGTCGGCGGGAATATGGCAGCCGTAACCGCGATCAAGGCAATTGAAAACGGTGGGCCGGAAATCAGATCGCTCGTCCTATTCTGGCCGGTTACCGATACGAAGACCGCAACCGGATCATACCAGGAGTTCGGCGAAGCACGCTTCCTGACAAAACCGCTGATGGAATGGATGTTTGGAATGTACGCCTCTGAAACTGAATTGAAAAACGATTACTACATCGCGCCGATCAAGGCTCCAGACGAAATTTTAGCGAAGCTTCCGCCGACGCTGATCCAAGTTGGAGAAAGCGACATTCTGCATGACGAAGACGAAGCATTCGGCCGCAAACTGGATGAATTGGGTGTCGAAGTTACGACGATCCGGTACAACGGCATGATTCACGATTTCGGGCTCTTGAACGCTCTTGCCGAGGAACCGGCAACAAAATCTCTGATTCGGCACGCCGCGGCGGAACTAAAAAATCGGCTGGGCTAGATCAAAATAGTTGGAGCTCTAGATAAAAGGAGAAATAGAATGAACGAAGGAACTTTCGACGGCGTTGGCGGACTCAACATTTTTTGGCGGTCATGGCGGCCGGAGGGCACGCCTCGTGCCGTTATTGCCCTTATTCACGGGTTTAACGCCCACAGCGGCTATTTTGAATGGGCGGCAGAGCAGCTGACGGCGAACGGACTTGCGGTATATGCTCTCGATTTTCGCGGGCGGGGAAAATCGGACGGCGAGCGGTTTTACGTCGAGACTTTTTCCGAATACATGAGCGACGTTACGCAACTCGTTGATATGGCGAGATCCAGCGAGCGAGGACTGCCTGTTTTTATTCTGGGCCACAGCGCGGGCGGGGTCATCGCAAGTTCATACGCTCACGAACATCAAAACGAGCTTGCGGGACTGATATGCGAGAGCTTTGCTTTTGATGTGGGCGTTCCGGATATCGCTCAACTACTTTTAAAAGGATTAAGCCACATTGCACCACACCTACACGTTTTCACCCTCAAAAACGAATGGTTTTCGCGCGACCCGGCGGCGGTTGCGGCGATGAACAGTGATCCGCTGATCGCTAAGGAATCGCAGCCGACCGAGACTGCCGCCGTTATGCTGGGTGCCGCCGACGAACTCGAAAAGAAGTTTCCGACTTTTACGCTGCCGCTCTTCATCTTGCACGGGACGGAAGATAAAGCCACGCGTCCAAGCGGAAGCCAGGCCTTCTACGATGGCGCCGCGTCGACTGACAAAACGTTGAAGCTTTACGAGGGACACTACCACGATCTTCTGAATGATATAGATAAAGAAGTCGTTATGGCGGATATTCAGAATTGGATCGACCAGCGAATTCCGGCGGAGACATCAAGTGCGACTGGAGCCTGACCGGGTCTCCGTCAGGAAAAAAAACGCCTTACCGTACATAAACAGGAGCGAAGAGTCGTTCCTGTTTTTTCTGTATTTCCAACTGGCGATTGGAATCTTTTTCGAATGTC
>JACMMN010000403.1 GCA_014379075.1 Pyrinomonadaceae bacterium
AGATGTCTTACCCGCTACAATTCGTCGCTTTTTCTGATGTCCGGCAGGATTCGTCGCTGCATTTCATGGCGGGAAAACCGCCGACCGAGCGCGATTTGAACATCCTTCTCGGCGCCAATATCCAAGCCGGGCGTATAATGGCCGGCGTGACGTTTTCTTACGATGGAAATTGGACGTCGTTCCCGCCGCACGAACACCAGGATATGCTCGAGGAGGCGTATTTGTATATCGATATGCCGGCTCCGCAGTGGGGAATTCAAATGGTTTACACAGATCTCCGGGAACCGGAGATCGTCGAAGTCGTTCACGAAGGCGATGTCGTCATCATGCCGCAGGGTTACCATCCCAATGTCGCGGCTCCGGGCGGTTCGATCAATTTTCTCTGGATGATGGCCGCCAACCGCGAAGGCATAGACAGGAAATTCGGCGTCGTAAACGTGCAGCCGGAATACGATAAGGGAAGTTCAGGGCTGGAAGCGTCGCAAGGTAAATAGGTTACACGCACTTTCGAACAACCCGTTCGCGGACATGATTATAATTTTGGCGGTTTGATACCCTGACCGCTCAAAGCTTATAAATTACTTGTGATAGAAATTAAAGACAAAACAGAGTGCAGGTGGGACGTCATCTCGCTTGGTGAAGTGATGCTTCGCCTCGATCCGGGCGAAGATCGAATACATACCGCACGCTCATTTCGAGTGAACGAAGGCGGCGGCGAATATAATGTCGCTAGAAATCTGAGCAGATGCTTTGGGCAGCGCACGTCGATCGTCACCGCGCTTGCGGACAATCAGATCGGGCGTCTGGTGGACGATCTTATATCCCAGGGCGGCGTCGGTAAAGATCATATAATTTGGTGTGAAACCGACGGTATAAGTTCCGGGGTTAGAAACGGCCTCTACTTTATGGAGCGCGGTTTCGGCGTCCGGCAGCCGGTAGGATGTTCCGATCGCGCGAACACGGCTGTCTCGCAGTTAAAACCTGGAGACATAGACTGGAATCGAGTTTTTGTAAAAGAAGGGACCCGCTGGTTTCACACGGGCGGAATCTTTGCCGGATTGTCGGACAGTACTTTTGCCGTCGCTTTGGAAGCAATGACAATCGCCAAAAATAGCGGGGTGATCGTTTCTTATGATTTAAATTATCGTGACTCACTTTGGGCCCATCGGGGCGGCAGAGAGGCGGCGGATCGTGTCAATAGCGAACTTTTAAAGTTTGCCGATGTAACCTTTGGAGTCGATAATTTTCTTCCGAGTTTCTCCGAATATTCCGAAGGGAGCTTTCAAACCGCAGCGGCCGAGATGATGTCGAGGTTCCCGGATCTATTGATGGCCGCGACCACGCTCCGCGACGTTAAGTCGGCATCGTGTCACGATCTCAGCGGTGTCTGTTTTGCAGATTCTAAGGTCTATGAAGGTCGCAGGTTCCCCGATCTTGCGGTACTCGACCGGGTCGGCAGCGGCGACGCTTTCGCCGCCGGGATAATCTACGGTATGCTATCGAACCGTGATCCACAGGCCGCGGTGGATTTTGGTACTGCAAGTGCGGCTTTGTCTTTGTCCGCCACAGGCGATGGTTCATCCGCTACCCTTACGGAGATCGAAAGATTGATCAGATCTTCGGATCTAAATGCCATTCGTTGACTTGCTCCTTTCGGGCCGTGAAAAATCCGAAAGCTGTTTCAGAACGACTTGGACACGCTTTTTGACCTTAGACGTCTATTCGCACGTTTTGCCACTTAGCAAAAAGAGGCAACCAATAAAACAAAATCTGATGTTTCGACGTATTTTTTAGAACTTGGCACACCATAGGTGCACCAAACAAGAAGACAACCCTTTGAGCCTTCCTTTTCTGTTTGTAAACGATTGAAACTATTGAATAAATGGAGCCGATGATAAGATTCGAACTTACGACCTGATGATTACAAATCAACTGCTCTACCAACTGAGCTACATCGGCTTACGGCAAACGAGGCTTCGCGGCCGCAAACAAAAATACTAACAAAACATTTCTTTCTAAAGCAAACCGAAAAGCCGTTAAACGACTCGTTCAACATTGAAAAAACTTGTTGACCTGCGTCTGTATTACCCGATATAATAGGATTTGCCCCAAATAGGGCGAAATTGCCATCATCGACGATCCATCTCTTTTCATCCAAAGAGTCAAACAAAACATTCGAGATCAGTTAAAAGGAGAAAATTGTGAGTTTTCAAATCTTTTTCAAAAAAGGTGCTGCGATAGTTTTCGGCGGTTTGTGCGTGCTGACCTCGATCGCTGCCGCCCAACCGAGAACCTCGCCGACCCCGACCGTTGTTTGGGGAAATGACAAGAAACCGTATAACGTTGCCGAACGAAACAACTTGTATTGTGCCGGCTATGTGCAGGCCAGTCCGGTCAACACGGACAATAGGCTAGTTGGCGCGGTGCAGGAGCAGGAACAGTTTATGTACGCTGAAGGCGACGTCGTTTACCTAAACATGGGATCGAACAAAGGCGTGCAAGTCGGCAATATGATGTCGGTCGTTCGCCCTCGGGGCCAGGTCAACTCCCGCTGGACTAGAAAAGACGGGTTGGGATTCTTCGTTCAGGAAGTCGGCACTCTCGAGATCATTCGCGTTAAATCCGAAGTTTCCATCGCACGCGTTAAAAACTCCTGCGATAATTTTTTGCTTGGAGATCTGGTCCAGCCATTTCAGCAAAGAACCAGTCCGGTACATGTCGATCGGGCCGCCCTCGACCTTTATGCAGACCCGACCGGAAAAGCTATGGGACGCCTCTTCATGGCACGCGACAATCAGGAGATGGTTAGTCGTGAACAGATCGTTTACATAGATCTCGGAGCCGAAGATAATGTCCAGATCGGCGATTATTTGACGATCTTCCGGCCTCTGGGGCGAGGGAACTTGTTTATATCCGACGAAGACGAATCGGTCAGCGCTCGTGACGAGGGCTTTCAGAGCAACGAGTATCGCGGTGGTAAATTCTCAAATCAGGCCGCCCGCAAATCCGGCGATACGGCTCAGGGAAGGGTCGTGACGACAGAAAAAGCCAAAGAAGACCGCCCGGCCGGTTTGCGTAAGATCGTCGGCGAAATGGTGATCCTCAACGTAAAGGAAAGGACGGCAACCGCGGTCATTACCCGAACGGCACAGGAAATTCACACCGGTGATTGGGTAGAAGTTCAGTAAATTACGTCGAAGTTAGACGCTGGAAGTTAAAAGTTTAGGCAGCCGATCCGGCTGCCTTTTTTTAAATTTCCGGCAAGCCAGAATGGACAGCGTCGGTGGAGGGCTGAGCGACCTTACGCTTTTTATTTTCGGAAAAGAAATATTTGAAATAGTCGTACATCGACCAAACAGACAGAATCACAGCAACCCATAAAGCCCCGCGTCCGACTAAATATCCGAATACCTTCCAGTCGTTGGTCGTTAGATCGAGGCTCGACAAATGCGAAAACGCGGTTCGTACCTCGGCTACTTCCCAAAAACGAAACGATGGATACTCAAGCCCGAAATTAGACACCGGCGGAGTTCCGGTAGCGGCCGCGACCAGAAGCGCGACGATGGCCACGCATTGTGCCCACATTTTGATCTTGCCGATGCTTTGCGCCTGAATGACAATGCCTTCGGTTGCCGCGACTGCCCGTAGGCCCGTAATAATGAACTCGCGGCCGAGAATGATAACCACGGCCCATGACGGCGCCAAATGCTTCTCGACAAGCACGATCAACGCTGCGGAAACGAGAAGCTTGTCGGCTATCGGATCGAGAAACTTGCCGAGCGTGGAAACCTGATTGCGTTTGCGGGCGAGATGGCCGTCCAGGATATCCGTGAACGATGCGACGAGAAAAATGCCGATGGCGAGGGCGTAACTGCTGATACCGAGCCATCTTTCCGTAACTGTCGTCAACAAAACCACGACCAAAAGCGGTACGATGAAAATCCTTGCAAAAGTAAGATAATTCGGTAAATTCACTAGTTGCTCAAAAGTATGCAGACTGTATTACGGTCGCGTTTCTACACGCATCAAGTGTATGTTTTGAACCAGAAAAGTTCAAGACATTGAACGAATCAGCGTCTCAGGGAATTAACATATGAACGTTAAACAAAAAAAACCTCGCCGATCATTGGAACGGCGAGGCGGATGATTCGAAAGTAAATGGTTAGGTAGACTTACGATCGTTCGTTAGAAAAATCCAGCAGAACATCTAAGGCAAAAATCCTAAGTTAGTTGACGAAAAATTCCCTATGTTCGGGAATACGGAAGTCACCGTCGGCAGATCCTGCGGTAATCCGAACCACCTGGCGATCGTCGCGGCATATTGATCGACCGAGGTTGTCGGTATCCAGCGGCCGCGGGCACCGGAACTGCTGTCAGTGTCGTCGGGCCCCGAGGCTCCGACGGTCAGCGTTGGGAACGGCGTGCCGTTCGAGGTATTCATACCGTAGAAATCGCCGCCAAGTACCGAGCCGCCGATGACAAACATGTGATTTCCCCATGCATGATCGGTTCCGACCAGGGCTCCGGTGCTGGCCGGTGCAAAGGTTCGTCCGAAATCCGACATGGTAAAGGTCGTAACATCGTTCTGGACACCAAGCACACCCATTTCGTCATAGAATGCGCGAACAGCCTGACTATATTGCCCAAACAGGTTTACGTGGTTGGTAAGCTGGCTCTCGTGCGTATCGAAACCGCCCATTTGGCAATAAAAGACCTGCCGGTTTACATTCAGGTCGGTTCGTTTCTTGATCAACCGTGCGACCTGTTTTAACTGCCGGCCGATACTCGTATTCGGGAAAGTCGGCGAGACTTCCTGGGAGATCTGAAGCTGCGCGTTTGCCTGCATCGCCAGATCCGTGACATGGCTGGCTGCGGCCACATAGTTCGAGCCCAAATCTACTGTCCGCAATTGATTGAAAGCATTGCGGCGGGCAGTGTTCGCGGCATTCACAGGGGTAAATCCAACCGGATTGAGAACATTTGCCAGTGAAGTATTGGAATCGGCTATTGCGAGCGGTAAGGTGATCTGTCCGGCGGTAAACAACTGGGCTCCCGCTATGGAAGTTACCATTGGTACCAGCCCGGATGGGTTATTGACGGTGTTCATCCTGTCCGACAGGCGGCCGCCCCAGCCGGTAAACGAAGCGGTGTTCGCAACGCTCGTCTGATTTTGCGTTACCTGATCGGAATGCGAGAACAATTGATAAGGCTTAGGTATTGACCCGTTTTGATACTGGGTCTTGGTCATCGGCCTCACCAGGCTTCCGACGTTGGTGACGATCGCCATCTTCTGCTGTGCCCAAAGCTCGTGAATGCCTGGGTTGATCGCCCCGGTCGCGCCGGGACCGAGCGACGGGTGAAGACCATAGGACAGTCCGCCCATTTTCGGGACTGAGATCGGGAGCAGCGACGCCTGAGCCAGGGCAAGTCCCTGTGTGCCCCGGACCGCGTTGTAAGCGGCATAGTTGCTTATGGTTGCCGAACTGTGATTCGGCACCACCATATTGTTGCCGTCGTTTCCGCCTGCCCAGAATATAAGGACGATCGCCTTGTACGCGTCGCCGCCTTCCGGGGCCGAACTGTCATCCTGCACCTTCTGAGCCAAAGCGCTCATCAGGCCGAAATGTTCCATTTGCGTCGCAAGAGCCGTCATACCCAAGGCGCAACCTGATTTCATTAGAAATTCTCTTCTTGATTTTTTCATAGTTATCACCTCTGTATTTGAAATTGCGACGATGTTGCCACTAAATAGACAGCCTGTTGGGCCCTGAGAAGCGGGTTATTCGCCGGAATGACCGGTTGTGGCCCGGGGCCGATTATTGCGTTCAGGATCGCCGTTCGCATCGCGGCCGACATCGTTCCGTGCATCATCTTGTTATTTAAAGCGTCGAGCAGTTGATTACACGTTGGATCCGCGGTAGCGATCGCCGTCATTTCCGTGAAGTCGAGAGATGTACCGTTCGGTGCGTTCTCGCTGACATTGACGCGGCTGAAAACAAGCGTATTCATTACATTCGCCCTGGCGACGGACGTACTGGTCGTCATTATGTGAAATTCGGGGGCCAGCAAACCGGCGCCGGGGATCGTAAAGTCGGGTGAATAGTAATTGAATACTGTTGGTGAATTAAAGGGATTCTGGGCCAGCGGCGACAACAGGCCCGCTACGACGCCATCGCTCGGAAGGGCGGCGGTCGCGGCTTTTACGTTGAACGTCCTGGCCATGTTTGTAACGAACTGCATCGGTTCACGCAATTTACCGTAATTCGGATCCGTTTTGACGTCGCCGCGTGCTTCGGGATCGAGAAGGATCGCCTTTATTACAGCCTTCAAATCGCCGCGAACAGAAAGGCCGTTGTTGTTGAAAACAGCGGCGATCCGTGCGACGTAAGCCGGTGTCGGGTCACTGGTGACGAGATGCTGAATTAGAAGTTTACTGACAAACGGTCCGACATTAGGGTGATTGAAGATGTTATCCAGAGCCATCTCCATTTCGGTGTTGCCGTTAGTAGCGGCGGGAATCGTCGCGTTCGGCGCTCCCGGATAATTGAAAAGAGTCTTTGCCGTTACGTCGTGATTGTTTTGATTGAGCAGCAGCGGATCGATGTAATTTGGGGCCCCCAAGGCACGGTTAGGACAATTCGGCCCGGTCGTTTCGCAGAAACCGAATCCCGTGAACACTTTTGTGAAGCTATTAACGGTGTTCTGATCGTAGGTCGCTATAGGCTGTCCGCCGCTCATTTGCTGCGTTCCGTCCTGGTTAAGCATGAATAACCCAGTGGTGAACAACTGCAAAATCTCGCGGGCGTAATTCTCGTTTGGATTGTTTTTCGTGCTGCGGGCCATGCTCAGATAGTTGCCCATTCCCGGGTTTCGGGTCATCTGCCCCATCAGGGTACGGTAATTACCGAATGCATTGGCCGACAAAATTTTGTGATACTCCGTCATCCATCGCGACTGCTGCGTGTCGCCGCCAAAACCCGATATGACCCAGATCTGACTAAGAGCCCACGTGACGCGATGCCGCAATTGCGGTTCGCCGTAAAACGCTTCGGTAAAATGCCACTTTTGAACCGGATACATCGAATAATGATCTCGGTCGCAGATACGCTGTTCCAGCGTCCCGTCCGTAAACATACCGCAGCCCGTGGTGGTGTTGTTCTGGTCAGTGGATTTCAGGGGGAAATTCGGATACGGATTCGAAACCGATGGAAAAGGAGCTTCGAATTGCTCGGCCAGATATGTTCTCAATCCTATACGCCTTATACGCGAATCGAGAGCAGACGTGGGGCCGAACGTTGCCTGTTCCAGAAACCGAATTCTATCGCCCGACCATCGGTATCCGACAAAATTAGCATCGGGAACATCGCCTTGATCTTTTGAGCCGCCACCTGCCATCAGGGTCGAATAGGGCTGCACGTCATCTTTAATATTGCCGCCCGTGGTGCCGTAGCCGATGCGCAGCCGGTCGCTGGTAAGGCCGCGCCACGCGACACGTATCAGCACATCACCTTCAGCAGGAGGTTCGGCATATCCGATCTCGTCGCGGAGAAGCGTGGTAAGAGCGTAAACACCTCTTTCCATCATTTCACCCGTTGCCGGCCGCAGGCCCAGAACAGGAAAGCGATATTCGCGTCCGGTCGAATCCTGAGCGTAGACGCGAAAAGCGTTCGCGCCTTCGTCCTCCAAAAGATCGATATTCTTTATAAAAAGAACTACCCTCGAATGCGGAGCAAATGAGTCTTCCGCACCGGCTTTACCGGAGCGGCGGGACTTCGCCGCCGACATTGCCATTGCGCGGTTTGCCGAACCTTCGGCCGACAGTATTATCGGCGTCGGCGAATTCGGATCTGAATCAACCTGTGCGAAAGCATTGATCGCAAAGAGACATACCGCAAGAGATGCAGTAATTATTCGCAGCGAAGCATGCGACCTCATCTTAACCATATTCTTTCCTCCTTTATGGCTCTGTGAAAAATTAAATTGACGTAATAATAAGTACCTGACGAAATATTCGGATAAATCTGTAAAATTAAACGACGAAACTGGGATTAACGACGTTAAATATTGTTTTACATAATAAGCTATTTAAAAGAAAATAACAATCGTTTCCTAATTCCGAATTAAAACGAAAATTTTCATCATATGGGGGTTAGACGACGAAGGGCTGGATTAAGTCTAAAATATTGTAAAGATTTGTCAACCTATCCTATCCGGTTCTAAAATCCAGTTATGCCAAATATTCTTATCGTGGAGACACGACCCGATTTTAGTTTTGTTCACACAATTCGCAGCCACGGCTGGAGCGACCTTTTGCCCTTCGAACTAGACGAAGAGAATCAGCGTTTGAGTTATGTGTTTACAGACGGCATATCGCTGAAGCCGGTTTCCGCCGTCATCAGCGGCGATGGCGGGAAGTTGAAGATCGAAACAAGCGGCGGCGATATAGACAATGGGAAACTGCTCCGCGATGTCCGGCACATTCTGCGGCTTGACGATAACATGGATGAGTTTTATGGGGTGATTCGTAACGATACCAGCCTTGACTGGGTTTCAACTTCGAATGCCGGACGGCTGCTGCGGTCGCCGAACGTGTTTGAGGATCTTGTGAAAACTCTCTGCACGACAAATTGTTCGTGGGGTGCGACTAAGAAAATGGTGGCCAATCTGGTTGATAAATTGGGGGAACCGGCATCAGATGGAAAAAGGGCATTTCCAACACCGGAAGCGTTAGCAAAAATGCCGGTGGAATTTTTCCGGGACGAGATCCGGGCGGGATATCGTTCCGCTTATTTCGCCGAAATGGCAGGGTCTATTGCGTCAGGAGATCTCGAACCGGAAGCGTGGCTTCATTCCGAAATGCCTTCGGTGGAACTAAGGAAAGAGATAAAAAGGATCAAAGGTTTCGGCGATTACGCGGCGGACAATTTATTAAAGCTGCTCGGGCGTTATGACGGCCTGGCCCTCGACTCATGGCTCCGGGCTGGATTTTACAAAAAACATAACAAAGAGAAA